>CAMNHD010000193.1 GCA_946538875.1 uncultured Treponema sp. | reverse complement strand
CGGCGACAGCGGTGCTTCCGTGGTGAATCTTGTGCTCAGACGCCGCACTGCAAGCGAAGCCTTTACAAGCATAAAGCTTTCCGTGAACGCCAAGACTCACATGATTATGCAGGCCGTTGCGACTACTCCGCAGGGGCAGACTTATACATTTGTGTTCTATAATTACAGCCTGAATCCCGAAATTCCTGACCGCCGTTTTATCTACGATCCGCCTTCATCGGCTAACCAGGTCAACAATTTTCTGTTTCAGGAGTAAGGGCAAATGGAAAGCTACGGTGAACTGCTCAAAAAAGCCAGAGAAAATAAGAATCTCAGCATAGAAGAAGTTGCGCGTTCAACTACTATTGCGCGCCAGTATCTTGTGGGACTTGAAGAAGAAACTGACGAAGTTTTTCCCGGGGAACCTTATCTTGTGGGCTTTCTCAAGAATTACGGTGACTATCTTGGACTTGACTCGGCACATCTGCTCAAGCTTTATGACGGAAAGAAAAAGCAGGAGGCTCCTGTTCCTATCGAGCTTCTGCAGAAGAAAAAGCCTAAATTCCTTTTACCTCTGATTATCATCCTTGTATTGCTGCTGCTTGCGGGCGTGGGTGCCTACCTCTACTTCTTTGTGTTCAAGGTGCCGCAGAAACAGGAAGAAAAAAAGCTTCTGGCGGCGGAGACCAAAAAGATTCACAAATACGAGTTCACTGACCAGACCCAGAACTGGCGTCTGTACCAGGGAGACGAGATTCTTATCCCGGACGGTGAAAACAAATTCATTACACTGGTGGTGGACAGCACTCTTGGAAAGCTTTCTCTGCTTACACCTCCTACTTCCGGCGGACCTGTGACTGACGGTTCTGCCGCTTCCGCAACTGAAAGACAGATTATTGAACTCAGCGAGGAACGCCACATAGACATCAATGGTGACGGTCACGGCGACCTTATTGTTTACCTGAGCGATGTGAGCAATACTGACGAGTCCCGGGGTGCAGAGGTAAGGATGCTGCTTTCCAGCGGTGACGAAAGCCTTGTCTATATTGACGAGACTCCGGCAGAAAGTAAGCCTTCTGCGGAACAGCTTCCTCTCCAGAGCATTCCTGTGCAGCAGAGCAGCGACTCAAGCCGCCAGGTTGTCATCCATGACGACAACAGAGCATATCCGTTTACCCTGAACATCAGCATTCAGGAGCCTTGTCTCCTGCGTTACCGCATTGACCGCAAGGAAAGTGTGGAGGAATACCTCAGGACAGGAGAAACACTTTCACTGCAGTCCAACAACGGCACACGTCTTTGGATAAGCAATGTGAATGCCGTAAAGATTCATGTGATTGCAGGTCTTTCCACCTATGACCTTGACCCGGGACGCGCCGGTGAAGTCAAGGTTGAGGATATCAAGTGGGTGCTCAACAAGGACAGAAGATACGCACTTGTTGTCGAAGAAATTGACTAGGAATAACAGGCTGTGGCAAAACTAAACAACAAAACTTTTTTTCTCGACCAGCATGGCTGTGCGAAGAACCAGGTTGACGGTGAACTGATTGTATCCAGGCTCCAGAAGCTCGGAATGACTATGGTGAGCGAACCAGAAAAGGCTGACCTCATCCTGATCAACTCATGCGGTTTTATCAAGAGTGCAAAGGAAGAAAGCATTGCTTCCCTTATGGATGCACGTGACGCCTACCCCGGAGCCAAGATTCTGCTTGCCGGTTGTCTTGCGGAACGCTATGCCTCCACATTCAAGACTGAACTTCCGGAAGCGGACGGCATTTTTGGTAACGGTGACCTGGCTCAGATTGACTCGGTTGTAAACAGCATGTTCGACGGTGAGCGGCCTGTGGTAAAGCCTGAACAGCAGGGAGTCTGCTGCGGTGACAGGAATCTTCTGCTCAATTACAAGGGCACCGCCTATGTCAAGATTACAGAAGGCTGCGACAACCGCTGCACTTTCTGCGCCATTCCTTTAATCCGTGGCTCATTACGCTCGCGGCCTGCAAAAGATATCGTGTCCGAGATAAAGACCCTTGTCGAGTCAGGCACAAAAGAGATTAATCTTATCGGCCAGGATCTTGCGGCATACGGCTGCGGGAAAAACGATGATGTCTTTGATGACGGGACAAACTCATACAATGCAATTTACAGGGAACTCAAGGAGCCTATCTGCACTACGGATGACTGGTCAGAAAAATACGGCGGCTCCTGTCTGCTGCGTCTTATGAAAGAGATTTCCGCTGTACAGGGTGACTTTTGGGTCCGCCTGCTTTACATACATCCTGACCACTTTAACCCGGACATTCTTTCCTTTATGAAACAGGACAGCCGCTTTCTCCCCTACTTTGACATTCCTTTCCAGTCGGGTAGCACAAGGGTTATAAGGGCTATGAACCGCAAGGGTTCCTATGAATCCTACACAAAGCTGATCCGGACTATCCGCAGCGCTTTTCCTGAAAGCTGCATACGCACAACATTTCTTACGGGTTTCCCGACTGAAACCGACGAGGAAGCGCTGGAGACCGAACGTTTTCTGCAGGAAGTAAAAAGCGACTGGAGCGGGTGCTTTACATACAGTACGGAGGATGATACCCCGGCTGCAAGGCTCAAGGGCAAGGTCAAGCCAAAGACTGCAAAGGCCCGCGCTGATTCTCTCCAGATTTTACAGGCACAGATTACCAGGGAGCGGCTTTCAATGCGCACCGGTAAAACCTACAGCGTTTTGATAGAAGAAATTGTCCAGAACAATGACGGCACTGACGAAGGTCTTGCCATTGCGCGTGCCTGGTTTGAAGCCCCGGAAGTTGACGGCAATGTGGTTGTCCGCTATGACCTTGATGATCCAAGGGCAGTTGATGCGGTAAAACCCGGCTCTCTTGTCAAAGTCAGGGCCTTTGCCTCTTCTGACATTGACCTTGACGCTGAACTGGTACTTGACTGATGGATGCTTCTGAATACCTTTCAGTTCTTAACCCATCGCAGAAGCTTGCCGTTGAGCACCAGGGCTCTTCCCTTCTGATTCTTGCAGGAGCCGGTTCTGGAAAGACCCGTGTCATAACGACTAAAATCGCATACCTCATTTCTCAGAAACATGTTGACCCATACGCAATCCTAGCGGTGACTTTTACCAAAAAGGCTGCCAACGAGATGCGGGAAAGGGCGGTTCTTTTGGAAGACAAGGCGCGCTATGCACAGATACGGACATTTCACTCTTTCGGAGCTTATTTTCTGCGGCGTTACTCAAGCGAGGCGGGTATAGACAAGAATTTCACGGTCTATGATGACGACGACATGGTGACTCTTGTGTCAAAGGCTCTTCCGCACCTTCAGCGCAAAGCGGCGGCGGAGATAGCGCATAAAATCTCTCTTGCCAAGGATTACGGACTTACTCCCCAAAGCGAGGACTTTTCTGCAATCGGGGCAACCGAGGAATTCGGACTGCAGTTCGAGGCTTACCAAAAGCGGCTGCGCGATACTGGCAACGTGGATTTTGGCGATCTTATACAGCTTCCCTGCCAGGTGCTCCAAAGCCATGAAGCAATACGCCGCGACGTCCACTTCCGCTACAGGGTCATAATGGTGGATGAGTATCAGGACTCCAACGTGGCGCAGTACCAGCTGCTCAAGGCTCTTTCCGGGGTTGACGAAAACTCAGGGACTTATGTCTGCGTAGTGGGTGATGATGACCAGAGTATCTACAAGTTCCGCGGTGCCGAAGTGCAGAACATCCTCAGTTTCCAGAAGGAATTTCCCGGAACTGACTTGATAAAGCTTGAGTCAAACTACCGCTCCACTGCCGGTATTCTAAACTGCGCCGACTCTGTT
The DNA here is from genome assembly GCA_946538875.1 of uncultured Treponema sp. The sequence goes on along the minus strand of CAMNHD010000193.1, from coordinate 490 downwards.
GTGCGCAACAACAGTGAACGTCTTGGAAAGACCCTTGTGGCTGAACGCGGGGAAGGGAAAAAACCTACTCTCATTTTTTTGCCGAACCAGGACGACGAGACTCAGTTCTGCGCGGATCTTATTTCTTCGCAACATGAAAAGGGAGTGCCCTTTTCTGACTGGGCGGTTCTTTACAGGACAAATGCACAGTCACTTGGATTCGAGACGGAATTCCTTCACAGGAAGATTCCGTATACAGTTGTGGGTTCGCTCAAATTCTACGAGCGTGAGGAAATAAAGGATGCCCTTTCATGGCTTGCATTCCTGGTGAACGGCAGGGATGAGATTGCATTCCGGAGAATCGTAAACAAACCGGCGCGCGGAATAGGCTCTGGCAGTCAGGAAAAGATTATCGAGGCTTCCCTGGGGCAGACGATACTAGAGGGGGCAAAGTCTGTCAAGCTTACAAAGAAGGCGGCCGAGGGTTTTAAGACTTTCTGCGAAATAGTGG
>CAMNHD010000192.1 GCA_946538875.1 uncultured Treponema sp. | reverse complement strand
CAAGCCAAAGATGATTCTCGCAATGGGTAGAACCGCCGCACAGAATCTGCTCCAGACTTCGCAGGGAATAAATTCCCTGAGGGGGAAATTCTTTGACTGCCAGGGAATTCCTCTTATGGCGACTTATCACCCATCGGCCCTGCTGAGGGACGAAGGTCTTAAACGTCCGGCATGGGAAGATCTCAAGGCATTCCGTGCCGAGCTTGTCCGTATTTTTCCTGACTATGCCTCCGGGAACAATTAATGGCAAAATTCATAGAAGTGGTACTAAATGTGCCCCTCAACCAGACATTCACATATTACGCACCTCAGGAAGAAAATTCTGCACAGGCCGGGAGCAGTTTGACGGAAGATTCAGTAGCCGCAGAAAGCAGCGGAACAGACAGCCCTCAGGAACTTTTCGGCAAAAGAGTGGAAGTGCCATTCGGAAACAGAAAAATGGTCGGAATAATAGTAGACTCCTTTGACACTCTTGATGCCCGGCACTTAATTCCGCCTGAAAAAATCCGAAGCGCAAAGAAATTCATCGACAAAACCGCTGTACTCACCCCGGAACTTTTTTCAACCGCAAGATGGATGACTCATTATTACATATCTTCAATCGGGGAGTCTGTCTTTTCCATGATTCCGTCGGGGAAAAGGGAAACCGATGCAGGTGGATTTTCATTCAGCGGTGACGAGATGAGTTTTGAGAAAAAAGCCTTGAGTCAGGAGCAGGAGACCGCCGTACAGGGAATCACAGCCCCGGCAGACTCCGATTCAAAGGCCAACCTGCACTATCTTTACGGCATGACCGGCAGCGGAAAGACAGAAGTATTCCTTAGTTCCGCCGAAGTAATGCTTTCGCGGGGAAAGGGAGTCATATACCTTGTCCCGGAAATTGGACTGACCCCACAGGTTGTTGAGGCTGTGGTAAAAAGATTCGGAAACACTGCGGCGGTAATTCATTCGGAACTTACGCCCAGCCAGAGACTTGGCGAATGGAAGCGCATACTCAGCAAGGAAGCCCGCATTGTTGTAGGTGCAAGAAGTGCCGTCTTTGCCCCGGTGCCCGACCTAGGAATGATAATAATTGACGAAGAGCACGACGGCTCATACAAATCAGGAAGTTCACCGCGCTACCACGCCAGGCAGGTTGCAATCTACCGCTCAATGAAACTTGGAATACCTTTGGTGATGGGGTCCGCGACCCCCTCTGTGGAAGCATGGCATCTTATGGAAAGCGGACGCATCCAGAGGCACACTCTCACCAGGAGACTTGCAGGCGGAGCAATGCCTGAAATCAAAAGCGTGAACATGAGCATGCAGAAAAACACTTCCTCATGCCTTTCCCGCGAACTGCTCTTCCAGATGAAGGCAACCCTTGCGAATAACAGGCAGATAATCCTCTTTTTGAACAGGCGCGGCTTCACACACTTTTTCCGCTGCAATTCCTGCGGATTTGAAATGAAGTGCCGCAACTGCTCAGTATCTCTCACCTACCACAAGAGCGAAAACAGGCTCCGCTGCCACTACTGCGGATACTCAGTCCAGCCGCCCCAGCAGTGTCCACAGTGCGGTTCCATGGATGTAGGATACTTTGGCTTTGGCACCGAATACATCGAATCAGAAGTAAGGGCAAAATTCCCCCACGCAAGGGTGCTGAGGCTTGACACTGACAGTATCACAAAGAAAGGCGAACTGAAGGACAAAATCGACGCGTTCCGCAATGGTGATTACGATATACTTCTTGGCACCCAGATGGTGGCAAAGGGCTTGAACTTTCCGCGTCTACAGCTGGTAGGAGTTGTGCTTGCAGACACTTCCCTGCATCTTCCCGACTTCCGCGCCTCGGAAAGAACCTTTTCCCTGCTTACCCAGGTGGCAGGCCGCGCAGGAAGGTTTTTTCCCGACGGCAAAGTCATAGTCCAGAGCTTTTCCCCGGACCGCGAGCCTATTGCGCTTGCAGTCAGCGGAGATATCGAGACTTTTTACAAAAAGGAACTTGAACAGCGCCAGATGCTGGGCTTTCCCCCCTACGAAAGGCTTCTCAGACTTGTCTTCAGGTCTGCGGTACCGAATGCGGCCCAGGTTGCGGCCAACGGGGCATGCAGCATATTAAGGCAGCACAGGTTTCCAGACACGGACATACTTGGTCCTGCCGACTGCCCTATCGAGATGATCGGCCAAAATTTCAGGCAGCAGATTCTGCTCAGGAGCCCCAACATAAGCCATCTGCAGGAAATGGCGGAAATTCTTGTGCGGGGATATTCAGCTCCGAAGAATGTCTACATAGAAGTTGACGTTGATCCTGTGAATATGCTCTGACAATGTGAATATGCCCTGACAAACTGAGAGCGGGAAGAATCACACATGGCGTCTTATACCGTCAAAAGAAACCTTCCATAAAAAAAGTCCTGTCGGCGGGGCGGTCACAAGAGCACGGGAGCGGTCACAGCTCCAGAGTATATCCCTGAACCCCTCTGCACCAAGCCCCTTCTGCTCGCACTGGACTAGGGTCCCGGTCAAAGACCTTACCATGCGCCAAAGAAATGCGTTGGCCTCTATCTCAAAGACAAGAACATCCCCCTCGTACCAGAAGCCGGCGTTTTCGATATATCTGAAGGTGGAAACACTCTGGTCACCGGCAGCAGAAAATGTCGCACAGTCGATTTCTCCTTTAAGGCATGAGGCCATCTGGTTCAGGACATCAGCATCAGGCCTGTTCCGCAGAGCCCAGACAAAACGAGTGTCCCTGGCAAGGGGAACAGTCACGGTGTGCATAAAGTACCGGTATGTACGGCTGGTGGCACTGAACCTTGAATTGAATTCCTCCGGCACAGCAGACGCCTGTGTGATACGGATGTCCTTGGGCAGAAGTCCGTTAAGTGCGCGCACATAATTGGCACAGGGAATATTGTCTGAGGGAGAAAAAAAGTTTGCAGCCTGGGCAACAGCGTGCACACCACTGTCCGTTCTGCCAGAACCATAGAGCGGAATATCCTTGGAGAACATTTTTTTTAGTGCAGCCTCTATCTCGCCCTGAACGGTGCGGACAGCCTTACCCTTGTCGGCATGATCCTGCCGCTGCCAGCCGCAGAAATCCGTGCCGTCGTATGAAATTGTGAGCAGTATATTAGACATCATCAATCCGGAGAAAGGATATTGTTGGCGGAAAGCTCGTTGCCAAGACTATCGTAAAGACTCTTTGCCAGTTCAAGAAGAGGTCCCGGCTTTTCCTTGCTTGATTTTCCAAGACCAAAGATTCTTGCTATGGCGCGCTTGGATTCATCAAGTTTCTTTAAATGAAGCTCCATATCTTCCTTCTGGCCATACTTGTATTCAAGAATTCCGCAGAGATACATAACTCCGTCATAGCCGTAGTTCTTGTCAATGTCAGGCCCAAAGTTTGCAATGGAAGAAATTGTCTCTATGCCTCCGGTCTCGTTGATAAGAGTCTGCTGATAGAAGAAGAGAGCCTTGCGGTAAAACACCTGGGCAATATAGTCATAGTTGTGTCCGGGGCATACGCGGTCCAAATCCTTGCAGAGCCATGCCAGGCGCAGAGAAATCTGGGCACGCTTAAAAGTCGGGGCATAACCGATGTCAACCTTTTCATAGCTGAGCAGTGCCAGATAGTACATTGCCGCACCGTCGTAAAGGGTACGGTTCTCCTTTAGATTATAGTAAGGAAAAATCGTGGAAACCTGGGCTTTGCGCTTGTCCTCTCCGTCATAGAGTCTGGAAAGTGAATTCTGATCCTTTATGTCATAGAAATCTTTCCAGAAGAATGCGGTATGACATTTTGGGCAGCAGCCAATTTCGTAAATCAGAGGGTAGACTCTTCCGAATCTCTTTGAAGGCTCAAACAGACGGTGAAGTTCGTCAGTAAGAGGGCCTGCGACCATACGTCCGCCTCCCTTGTGCATGACTTCCTGTTCGAATTCCTTTTGACACACAGGACAGAGCACCTTTTCCTTGGCCCAATATGTTATAGCCGGCTTCTTGCCTTCGTCCTCGGAGGACTTTGTATTTGCATAGCGTACCATTCACAACCTCTCTTTTCCTTAAACTTTACAGGAAAACTCAAAAAGTTTCTATAACTACATACGCAACAGCGTATTCTTTTTCATGACTTATGGACAGATGCGCACGTGCATTTTTTCCGCATACAGACGCAAACTTCTGCTCAACGCTGCCAGCAAGAGAAAAAAGCGGTCTCCCGCTGATGTCCTTCCTAACGGTGATGTCAGCAAGTCTTATTCCTGAAAGCCCCGTTCCCAAGGCTTTACCCAGGGATTCCTTGGCACCAAAACG
>CAMNHD010000191.1 GCA_946538875.1 uncultured Treponema sp. | reverse complement strand
CGAAATTTCAAACTTCAGGCCTAACCCAAGCGGTCACATGTATTTTGTACTCAAAGACCCGGAAAGTCAGATTCAGGCTGTCATGTTCAGGGGAAGAGCCTCGGCACTCACATTTACACCACGCGACGGAATGCTTGTGCAGGTACGCGGAGGAATCTCCGTCTACGGACCACGCGGCAACTACCAGATAATCATCAACTCTATGAAGCAGGCTGGTACCGGCGACATAATGGAAATGATAGAGATGAGAAAGAGAAAGCTTGCCGCAGAAGGACTTTTTGACCAGAGCCGCAAAAAAAGACTTCCCTTTTTTCCAAGGACAATCGGTGTTGTAACAAGCCCGACAGGTGCTGCCCTGCGCGACATTCTTCAGATTACAAAGCGGCGTAATCCCAAGATGAGTGTCACAGTTCTTCCCTCTCAGGTACAGGGAGACGGAGCCGCCGAGTCCATCGTCAGGATGATACAGGCCGCAAACCGTTACAAGCTCTGCGATGTGCTTATAGTCGGACGCGGAGGAGGTTCACTGGAAGACCTTCTTCCGTTCAGCGAAGAATCAGTGGTCAGGGCTGTTGCACAGTCTGAAATTCCCGTAGTGTCAGCCGTCGGTCACGAGATTGACTGGGCACTTTGCGACTACGCCGCGGACTTCAGGGCACCTACACCTTCTGCCGCCGCCGAGATTACAGTCCCCATATTGGACGACCTTTACATGACAATTCAGGATTCCGAGTCACAGATGAAGCGGGCCCTTGACGCAAAGCTGGAACATCTTCACCTCATGCTCAGGACATTCACCCCGGACAGCATGGAACTTCTGTTCAGGAGAATAGAACAGCCGCTCATGCTCCGCTTTGACCAGGCACGCCAGAATCTTACGGAAAATCTAACTAAAAAGATTCAGGACTACAGGGCAAGCATACGTGAATGCACACAGACCCTGGAAAACTGCAACCCGCAGACAATTCTTGACCGCGGCTATTCAATGGTAAGCGATGCCGCCACCGGAAAAGTAATCCGTTCGCCAAAAGACACAAGTCTTGGCTCTACCATAGTAATAAGACCTGCAAAGGGTCAGATCACAGCAACAGTAATTGGAGAATAACATGAAGAACTTTGAGTCTGATTTAAAGCGCCTGGAAGAACTGAGCAATGCCATCAAGCAGAGCGACATCTCGCTGGAAGACGCCCTTAAAAACTTTGAGGAAGGAATAAAACTTGCCAAGGGAATGGAAAAGGAACTTGACAATATAGAAAGCAAGATTCAGATTCTGATGAACATGCCTGACGAGACTCAGGAAGACTCTTCCACAGCGGAAGAGGAACCGGCAAAGGAAAAGAAGACTCGCACAAAGAAAGCATCTGTTCCTACCCTTGAGCTTTTTGACGGAAACGGAGAAGTCAATGGCACAAGAAATGCCTGAGTCCACTAACAGGGAACACCGCCCTGTAAAGGCGCTGAATGCGGAAGTTGCCAGAAAAATCGCCGCAGGAGAAGTCATTGACCGCCCGAACGCAATTGTCCGCGAACTTATGGATAATGCCGTGGACAGCGGGGCCACTGAGATAAGTGTTGAAATCAAGGGCGGCGGTATCGAGCAGATACGTGTGGTCGACGACGGATGCGGCATGACCCGTGAGGACTTGGAAAACTGTGCCCGCCCACACGCAACCAGCAAGATTCAGTCAGAAACAGATCTCCTAAGGCTCACTACCCTGGGCTTCAGGGGAGAAGCGCTCTCTTCAATGGCAGCAGTAAGCAGATTACAGATCACAAGCGGTCAGTGGAAGATGAATGCCTCTGTTACTGAAGACCACCTGCTTACGGCTGTTACCCCGGTAAGGGGCACTATTGTGCAGACATCAGAACTGTTTGCGAATTTTCCTGCGCGCCGCCTGTTTTTAAAGAGGCCTGCCTCGGAAGGCAACCTATGCCGTTCCACTTTTGAAGAAAAGGTTCTCCCCCGCCCCGACATCTCGTTCAGGTTTATCTCCGACGGCGAAGAAAAGCTTTTTCTTCCAAAGGGCCAGTCGCTGAAGGAACGCTTTGTGGAGACTTTCAGCTTCTTTGAAAGTCAGGAGCTTTTCTACAGTCTGAACGCACAGGCTCCCGACAAGTCATGGAGCTTTGAGCTTGTCATAGGGGAACCTGCTGTTTCCAGAAGCAACCGCAAGGACATCTACATATTTGTCAACGGACGCCGCATTCAGGAATATTCTCTTGTCCAGGCAATCGAATACGGAAGCCAGGGCTACTTTCCAAACGGAACACATCCGGTTGCATGTCTCTTTGTCACAATGGATCCTGCACTTGTTGACTTCAACATACATCCTGCAAAGCGGGAGGCGCGGTTCAAGGATATTTCTGCAGTGCACCATGCGGTTTCTTCAAGCACAAAGAATTTTTTCAGGCAGTATACTGTAAAGAATCTTGTTGAGCAGGTGGACTCTCAGCCTGAACTCTACGACATGATAAGCCCCAGGCAGGATGAATCCTTTGTCTCATCATTTTCTCAGGATGGAAGGAATTCTTCTTCCGCTCATCAGGGACCGTCTTCCTACCAGACTTCCGGCATTCCGAACCATAGTGCTAGCTACGGCTCTGCAAACCGGGACAAGAGAAGCTCTTTCTTTTTGCAGTCGCAGAAACAGGCACAGGAATACGCGGACAAAATCGCAAGCCTCAGCATAGCTCCGCAGGACGCATCTGTGGAAGGCAGAACCACACGGCCGAACTATCTGCCAGACAAGGAGCTTGGTGAAACCACTTCCACACAGAACCAAAACGGATTTCACTTTGTTGGCAGCGCGTTGGGGAATTTTCTTATTGCAGAAAAAGACGATGTTCTCTACATAATCGACCAACATGCAGCACATGAGCGCTATCTGTACAACCAGATAATTGAAAAGGCCGGGGAAAAACAGGAGCTTCTTGTGCCATACACAGTTCAGACAGACAATGCGGCTGATGACAATTACATCAGGGAACTCTGTCCTCTTCTGGAAAAAAGCGGCTTTACACCAAAGGACTGCGGCGACGGTCTGTGGGAGTTCTCCTCGGTACCGATAAGATGGAAAGGCAGCGAGGCAGACCTGGCAAGGGATCTCCTTGACCGGAGGGTACGTCCGAACGACATGATTAACGCTGTTGCCGCAAGCACAGCATGCCGCAGTGCTGTGATGGACGGTGATGTTCTGGACACAAAGACCGCCGCCTGGATTGCCGAGCAGGCACTTCTTTTACCAGACCCGCACTGTCCCCACGGAAGACCTGTCTACACGACAATCACCCGCAGGCAGCTGTTCAGCCTTGTCAAGCGCATCTGATTTTTCAGAGGAGATACGCAAATACTTTCAGCACAAAAAAAAGACCGGACCCGTCAGAGTTTACTCCGATAAGTCCGGTCTTTTTTATCCACTCAAGGAATCAATTATTTTTCCGGTGCACCTGAGCGCAGAGACTTGAGCAGGGAAGCAACCTCGGCCATCTTATAGCCGGGATTCTGCGTCTGCAGATAGGTCAGATGGGCAATAGCGCTCGCATTCTGGCCAAGACTTGTCTCAACCTTTGCAAGCTCAAGATAAGCATCCCAGTTCTTTGCATCAGCGGCAATAACATCCTCGTAAGTCACCTTTGCATCGGAATACTGTCCTGCAGAAGCGTAGACCTTTGCCAGATTCTCGCGCACAGTGTTGTCCCTTGGATTAAGCTTGAGCGCATTCTGGTAATAGGTGATGGCCTTTGTATAGTCTCCAGCCGCGCGGTATGCGTTGCCAAGGTTGTTGTTCACCTCAAAGTTCTTGCTGTCCTGTGCATAGGCTGACTCAAGGTAAGTGATTGCACTCTGGGTATCACCCTGCTTGAGCAGAAGAGCACCAAGGTTAATCTTTGACTTGATATGTGTGTTGTCAAGGGCAAGAGCCTCTTTGTACAGTGACACAGCCTTTACATCGTTGCCGTTTGCCTGATTCAGCAGGGCATAGTTGTAGACAATGTTCACCTGGTTGTTCTTTGTTGTGCCAGACTTGAGCTTATAAGCCTGTTCGGCATACTTCAAACCTTCCGTGTTCTTGTCCTGTTCGTAAAGCACAGCGGAAAGGTTATAGTAGGTAAGAGCATCCTTCTTGGAAGCGTCCATATAGGCAAGAGCCTTGCGGAAACTGCTTTCTGCAGCCGCATAGTCTCCCTTCTCCGCCTGAGCAGAACCAAGCTCCTGATAAGTCTGGGCGTTTGACGGATTTATGGCAACAGCCTTGCTGAATGACTGAACTGCTCCGTCATAATCGGCCTTGCTTGCCTGGATACGTCCAGCCGCAATG
>CAMNHD010000190.1 GCA_946538875.1 uncultured Treponema sp. | reverse complement strand
TGTGCCAAAGCTTATGATTCAGCACGTGGGCGGCCACGAGAAATGGGGTGCAATACGTGCTGCGGAGGTGGGAGACGGGACTCCTGAGTGTCCGAATCTTGCCTATGCACAGAGCATGATTGAACAGTTTATCAAGTGTCCTGAACTTTTGGAAAATATGTGCAGGGCAATAGTTGCCGCCAAGAGGAGTGGAATCTACAACGGGGCTTATCACGCTGTGGAATTGGCTGCTGGAATTACAGGAATTGATGGAAATGGCTCAGATTACACATATGCCGGCCGCTGAAAAAAGGCGCCTGGAACAGGAAAATCTTAAGCAGAGCAGAATTGATCACATCATTGAATGTACTTTTGGCTTGTTTGCCGACAAGGGTATAGAAAGCATCAGCATGAATGAGATTGCTTCACAGTCGGAGATAGGAGTGGCATCTTTGTACAGGTATTTTTCCACCAAGGAAGACCTGGCGATTGAGTGTGCCATCTATGCCTGGAAGATGGAGGAAGAGAATTTCAGAAGAATCTTTACTTCTGAAAAATATGCTCAGCTCACTGGTCTTGAGCAGGTGCAGGAACTGTTGGGAATATTTCCTGAAGCATTTGTCAGCCAGAGCAGTTTTTTCCGTTTTGTCTATTACTTCGACTCCTTTGTCCGCAAGGAGAGGGTGAGTCCTGAACGGCTTGAGAAGTATGAAAAAACTATAGGCGGTGTGAACCAGATTGTCCTGAGCGCTCTTGCAAAGGGTAAAAAGGACGGTTCCATCACTTTCAATGCAGGCAGGAATGCGGCGATGGAGACTGCTGACCCAAAGGAGCTTTACTTTACGGTGATGCACATGCTGTTCAGCCTGGCGCAGAAACTTTCACTTTCAGGCGAGATGCTTTACATGGATAAAGAGATTAGGCCTGAAAAACAATTGGATTTAATGGTCCGTATAGTGCTGGATGCCTTGCGGTAAGAAGGAGGAATAAATGAAATCACTGACTAAACCAAAGATTTGGCTTTTTGCAGTAGGGCAGTTCGGATGGGCGCTACTTTCCGGACTGATTGGTAGCTGGCTTGTAAGTTTTTACATGCCGTCGGCTGAGATGATTAAGGAAGGTCACCAGGTGCTGATTCCCCAGGGAAAAATCATCCTTGGCTTCTTGACTGTCATCGGCGGAATAACTGCGCTTGGACGTATTTTCGACGCAATTACGGATCCGCTTATTGCATCTATGTCAGACAAGTGCAAGTCCAAAAGCGGCAGACGCATTCCATTTATGAAGTGGGCTGCTATACCGCTGGCTCTTACGACCCTTTTGGTTTTCTGTGCACCTTTTGGCGAAAAAGGAACTGCCGCCAACTCTGTCTGGCTCTGCATTGCTGTGCTTGCATATTATTTCTTTATCACAATGTACTGCACTCCATACACGGCTCTGTATTCTGAAATCACACATACAGAAAAGGAGCGTATGCTTGCCTCTTCCGCAATTTCCCTGACTTTTATCATTGGTACTGGAATCGGTTATCTTGGTCCGATTATCTGGGGCGCACTGACCCCGGTTCTGAGCGGTGACCGTATGCTTGCAATCCGCCTGACATTCACTGCCTTTGCTGTTATTGCACTTTTGTGCATGTTTGTTCCTGTGTTTGCAATCAGAGAAAGGGACTATGTGGACTCTGTCCCTTCTCAGGCTTCAATGCTCAAGTCACTCAGCATGACGTTCAGGAATAAAAGCTTCCGCGTGTTTGTCGCTTCTGATGTCTTTTACTTCCTGGGACTTACCATGTTCCAGACAGGAATCCCTTATTTTGTCACTTCGCTTATCGGACTGCCGGAAGGTTTCCAGTCAATGTTCCTGGTTTTGATGACAGTGCTTTCACTGGTTTTCTATCCTGGAATAAACTCCGTTACAGCCAAGGTCGGAAAAAAGAAGATGGTCATCTTTGCCTTTGCAATGTTCACTGTGGTATTTGCTTTCACGGCATTCACAGGCTTTGGCAGAAACGGAAACCTCATCAACACTCCGTTTGGTCCTGCAACTGTCAGTCAGCTTGTTCAGGGACTTCTGATGATTCTGTTCGGTTCGCTGCCTATGGCTATCTTTGGAATTCTTCCACAGGCTATGGTCGCCGACTGTGCCGAATATGATCAGAAACTTACAGGGGAAAGCCGCCAGGGTATGTTCTTTGCGGCCCGTACGTTCTGCTTTAAGCTTGGACAGGCAATTGCCATGGTGCTCTTTACCTCTCTGGCTACAATCGGCTCCACCAAGCAGATTGTTGACGGCGTGGAAAAAGTTGTTCCCGGTTCTGCTGGATATCGTGTGGCCGCAGCCACTGCATCGCTGCTCTGTGCCCTCGGTGGAATTATCCTTATGTTCTACAACGAAAAGAAAGTCCTTTCTGAACCGACTGAGGAAGAAAAGGCTCTGGCTAGAAAATAAGTCAGACTAAAAGACCTGTACAGTCAATGTCACCGCCGCTACGGATAGAAGTTTCCGCAGCTCCGGTGACTTTTATTTTTACGAGGCTTCCGGGTTGGGGGAGCAGTCCCTGAGGTCTGCATTCGATGTGCAGCATGTTTGAACTTACTGCATGTATGAGATTCTGAGGAACTGCGGCAATACGCTGTGAGCGGGAGTTCTCTACAATGGCGTCAAGGCTTTGGCCAATCCACGAATTGACGTATGAAATCTTTCCATTGATTGCAAAGTCTGTCAACCATCTGACTCTTTCGTCCTTTATCCTTTCTGGAACCTGTCCCCTCATTTTTTCAGCGGTGGTTCCTGGCCTGGGCGAGTAAGGGAATGCGTGTATCCAGGCAAAATCTGCTCCCTTACAGAGTTTCTGTGTCTCTGCAAAGTCTTCTTCTGTTTCCCCTGGAAAGCCTGCTATTATGTCGCAGGAAATAAATGGCCTGTCCTTTACAGAGCGGAGAAGCTCGATTGATTTCCTTACGTGCTCCACGGAGTGAGGCCGGTTCATCAGTTTTAGTATCCTGTCGCTGCCTGACTGAATGCTCAGATGGAAAAACGGCTGGATACGTGGGTGCGCGATGACGGAGCAAAGCTTGTCATTTATGCTCTGCGGGTAATAGCTTGAGATTCTGAAAGCTATGCGGGAAGTGTTTTCAAGAACAAGTGAAAGCAGATCTGCAAAGTCATATTTTTTACCGGTTTGGTCAAGTGCGCTGTACTGGCTTAAATTTACGCCTGTGAAAACAAGCTCGTTTATTCCCCTTTCCTCTATCTCCCTGACACGGTGCAGTACTTCCTGTGGTGAAAGGGAAGTGGATTTTCCACGGGCCAGATGTATACGGCAGAATGAACATGAGCAGTTGCAGCCGTCCTGAACCTTGAGCGAGGCCCTGCTATGCTTGGCAAAAACAGGCGTGTATAGTTTGAATGCAGATTCCTTTTCGTTGGATTCATTTGTGACACTTTGCTTAAGTGCCGCGACAAAGCTTTCAAGTTCATTGTTGTACGGAAGAATGCCTTCCGCCATATTCTGTGCAATCAGTGCAAGATTGTATTTTTTAGTGCCCGAGAGAACCACGATGCGTTCCGGCGCGATTGCACTGATGATTGCCGCATCAAGCTGTGCGTAGCATCCTGTCACGACAATCGGGGCGCACGGGTATTTTTCAAGCATAAGCCTTATAAGCCTGCGCGCCTTCTGCTCAGCTTTGCTGGTTACGGTACATGTGTTGATTATGCAGAGAATGGTCTGCCGGTCTATGGGAGTTTTTGCTGTGACTCCCTCCATGTGCGGATTAAAGCCGTATTGTTCAAAAGCGTGGGCTGCACCTTCGGATTCATCCTGATTCAGGCGGCAGCCCAAGGTTTCAAAATGTATGGTAAGGGGCATGGCTCAGCGGACTTTTGCCTGGCAGCGTTCTTTTCCGCCCTTTGCATCGTACTGTGACGGGTTCAAGGAAAGCGCCATGTCATAGGCTTTGAGCGCATTGGAAAAGTCCCCCACCATTTCGCGGGCATAGCCAAGGCGTGTCCACCAGTAATCTCTCTTCGGCTGGTTTCTGACGGCTGTGGAAAGCGCTATGTCGGCATGTTCATACTTTGCCTGTTTGATGTAGATTTCTCCCATGTAGTAATAGACGCGTCCAAGCCTGTCGGCATGTTCATTTGTTTTTGCAATGTAGCGCTGGAAAAGGTTCAGGGCTTCCATGTTCTTGTCAAGAAAATATTTTGCTTCCCCAAGAACTTCGATAATACGCACATCAAAGGCGTTTATCTTGTGTGCCTGAGTGGCCTTCTGTTCAGCCTCGGCATATTGTCTGTTTGCGATAAGAGCCCAGCACATGACTGTGTAGGAGTTCATGTTGGTGTTG
>CAMNHD010000189.1 GCA_946538875.1 uncultured Treponema sp. | reverse complement strand
TCTGCGCTATAATGAGGATCCGCATATCTTTATAGAGAATGCTCTTTCACCTGCCGAGGTGAAGAGGGTTGTCATCCTTGATGCGGACAAGAAGGAAGCTCTTGCCATTGTGACTGACTCTCAGTTCTCTTTTGCAATCGGTAAGAATGGACGTAATGTGCGCCTTGCCAACAAGCTGTGCGACTGGAACATCGACGTAAAGACTGAATCCGAAGCTGCTGAGATGGATCTTACCGAGATTGACACGAGACGTGCTGCCGAACAGCTGTTTGCTCCTGTTGAGCAGAATGCTCCGGAAGAAGATGATGATCTTATCATCGCAAAACTTCCTGGTATTGATGCGCGTTCTGCCGAGCTGCTCAAGAATGCCGGTATTGAGGATGCAAGTCAGTTCTATGAGGCTTATGACGAGGGCAGACTTGAGTCTATCGAGGGTCTGTCTGCCCAGGACATTGAGGCTGTGAATGCAGTCCTTATGAATTATGTCCAGTTCGAGGAAGAAGATGATGCTGCGGGGGAAGAAGCCGGCGAGGCTGCGTCTGCTCCTGTTGAATCCGATGCCGGGGATGAGGAGGAACTTGTGTGTCCTAACTGCGGTGCAAAGATCAGTTTGAATGATCACACCTGCCCCTCATGTGGTGTTGAATTAGAGTTTGAAGAGGAATAGGAAATGTAAGTTTCCTTGGAAGATTCTGTTCAGATGGAATTGTAATTAAAGAGGTAAGATAGAATATATGGCTGATGAATCAGAGAAAAAGCCCGAATTTGTATTGATTAAGAAGGAGAAGAAGGAAGAAGCACCTGCTTCTGCGGCTGTGGAAAAATCTGCGGCTAAGGCGGATAGTGGTGCTGGCAAGACCGGAACTCCCCAGACTAAAAAGAAGGTGGTTGTCGTGCGGAAAAAGCCGTCTGCTGCCTCTAAGGACAATCAGAAGGACTCTGCGCACGAGGGTGCCGGCAAGCGTGTTGTCGCTGTTGCCAAAAAATCTTCTGATTCATCTGCCAAGGCTGAGACTGAAAAATCTGCTGTACAGGCATCTGCGGCTCAGAATGCTCCTGCAAAGGCTCAGGTCCAGTCTTCTGCCGATTCTTCCGTTAAGCCTGCTGCCGCAACCGCACAGGCATCTGAGCAAAGGTCATCTTCTGCATCTCAGCCACAGTCATCTGCTCAGGAAGGTTCAAAGACGCCTCAGTCCAGACCGCAGCACGCTCCGTTCGAACTTAATTCGGCACGTCCGAATGTAAAGGCCGGAAACTTGAGCGGTGGTCCCAGAAACCGTTATAATAATGGTTATGGCCGGCGTGACGGCAATGCTTATGGCGGAAACGGCTTTACCGGTGCACAGGCCCGCGAGGGGTACCAGAACCGTGGCGGCTATAATAATGGTCAGCACGGCACTTATAATGGCAACGGCGGCTACAACAATGGGCAGCGTGGTTCCTATAACGGTAACAATCAGCGCCCTGGCTACAGCAATGGTCCCCGTACCGGCGGTTATGGTAACCGTCCTGCTTACGGCCAGAACCGTCCGGGATATAACAACGGTCCGCGTCCTGGTTTTAATAACGGCGGTCCTAATGCAGGAAGGCCGGGCTTTAATCCCAACGGTCAGCGTCCGGGATTCGGCGGCCCACGTGCTTCCTATGGTGATGCTTCTCAGCTTGCCGGAAACAAGACTCCTGCAAAGAAGACCTTTAAGGGTAAGAAGCAGGTTTACAACCGTAAGGATCAGGAGCAGGCCTTTGACGAGGATGAGCTTTACCAGAACCGCAAGAAGGATTCAACTCCTGCAAATGCAGTTCCTGCTTCAATCGATATCATGGAAACCGTCACTGTTTCTGACCTTGCACGCAAGATGAACCTCAAGGCTGGCGAAATCATTGCCAAGCTGATGAAGGAAGGCATGATGGTCACCATCAACCAGAGCATTGATGCCGATACTGCCGAAATCATCGCTTCCGAATACAATTGTCAGGTTCACCGCATAAGTCTCTATGAGGAGACTGTCATTGAAAGTGACAAGGGTCTTGAGGAAGGGGTGAAGCCGCGTCCACCGATTGTTACTGTCATGGGTCACGTTGACCACGGTAAGACCAAGACATTGGATGCCATCCGCAATACAAATGTTGTTGCCGGCGAAGCTGGCGGTATTACCCAGAAGATTGGTGCTTATCAGGTCACTACACCGAAGGGTGTCATTACATTCCTTGATACTCCGGGTCACGAGGCGTTTACTATGATGCGCGCCCGTGGTGCTCAGATTACCGATATTGTCGTTCTTGTCGTCGCGGCGGATGACGGTGTGATGCCCCAGACTCTTGAGGCTATCAGCCATGCCAAGGACGCAAAGGTTCCTATCATAGTTGCCGTCAACAAAATTGATAAGCCTGAGGCAAATCCTGACCGTGTCATGACTCAGCTTTCCGAACAGGGGCTCACCCCTGAAGCATGGGGCGGAGACACTCAGTATGTGAATATTTCTGCGTTGAAGCGTGAAGGTATTGACGAGCTTCTTGATGCTATCCTTATTCAGGCGGAAATGCTTGAGCTTACTGCACAGTATGACTGCCGCGCCGAGGGTAAGGTTATAGAGAGCCGTGTCGACCAGGGACGTGGTGTTGTTGCCAGTGTCGTGGTCGAGCGTGGTACCCTGCATACAGGTGATCCTTTTGTTGCCGGTATCTATTCTGGACGTGTACGTGCAATTTTTGATGACCACGGAAATAAAATCCGTGAAGCCAGTCCGTCTATGCCGGTGGAAGTGCTTGGCATAGAATCCATGCCGAATGCGGGTGACCCGTTCCAGGTTACCGAGACGGAAAAGGATGCCCGTGCGTTTGCTGCAAAACGTCAGGAACTCAAGCGCTTTGAAGAGGCCAAGGCTGTCAAGCGTGTCAATATCGGCAACCTTTATAAGGAAATCGAAAGCCGCGAAGTCAAGGAACTCAAGATTATCATCAAGGCTGACCTGCAGGGTTCTGCCGAAGCACTCAAGAATTCTCTTGAAAGACTTTCAACCAGTGAAATCCGTGTTGCTGTCATTCATTCAAGCGCAGGTGCAATCAACGAAAGTGATGTCTCCCTGGCTTCTTCTGACGACAATGCAATCATCATCGGTTTCAACGTGCGCCCGACTCCAAAGGCAAAGCTTCTTGCGGACAAGGAAAGTGTCGAAATCCGCAAATACAATATCATCTATAAGTGTGTTGAGGAAATTCAGCAGGCTATGGAAGGTATGCTCCAGCCGGATACTAAGGAAGAAGTTACTGGTATGATTGAAGTCCGCAACACATTCCGTGTTCCAAAGGTCGGTCTCATTGCCGGTTGTTACGTTACAGACGGTGTTGTCAAGAAGACAAGCAGCGTGAATGTTATACGCGACGGTGTGGTCAAGTACACTGGTAAGGTGGGATCACTCAAGCGCTTTAAGGAAGATGCCAAGGAAGTCAAGGCCGGTTACGAATGTGGTCTTGGTATTGAGAACTACCAGGATCTTCAGGTTGGCGATATGATCGAGGTGTTTGAATTTGTTGAAATCAAACGTAAGCTTGGTCAGAGCCTTGTGGATGAACGTGCCGAAATGGAGAAGCAGGTTGCTCAGCGTGAAGCTGCCGCCGCCGCAAAGGCTGCTGAAGAGGAGGCTGTTAGAGCTGCCGAGGAAAAGGCCGCCAAAGAGGCTGGCAAGGCTGCAAAGCGTGCTGCTGAAGAGGGTAACAACTGATGGGACAGTATAGACTCATTCGTCTGGGTGAACAGCTCCGGGAAGAAATCGCGACTCTTATCATGAGGCATGAAATAAAGGATCCAAGGGTAAATGAATTCCTGTCCATAAACAGAGTTGAGGTAGCAGGGGACCTTGCTTATGCCAAGGTCTATGTATCTTCCTTTATGGATGACAACTCTGTCAGGAAGGGTGTCGAAGGACTCCAGAGTGCAGCTGGGTTTATCCAGACTAAGGTTGCAAAAAAGCTTTCCGTCTATAAATTCCCAAAGCTGACCTTTGTGGCCGACTTCAGCATGAAGGAAGGTTACGATATGGTCCAGAAACTCAATGATCTGGAAAAGGAAGAGGCGGAAGCCGCTGATGAGCAGAAAGAGCAATAAGCGTAACAATGTCTCAGGTATACTGCCGTATGCCAAACAGCCGGGGCTGACTAGTTTTGCCTCTCTGTGGAGCATCAAGCATGCACTGTCCACTGATAAGGTTGGGCATACTGGTACCCTGGAT
Source organism: uncultured Treponema sp. (assembly GCA_946538875.1). The sequence goes on along the minus strand of CAMNHD010000189.1, from coordinate 104 downwards.
TCATTTGCTGACGGACTGCTGGTAGTCCTTAGCGGTCATCTTACTCATTTAGTGGCTCATGTTACTGCGTTCACAAAGACTTATCTTGCTGTGATATGTCTAGG
>CAMNHD010000188.1 GCA_946538875.1 uncultured Treponema sp. | reverse complement strand
GTGCAGACTTCAGGCCTACCTGCTGTGCAAGTTCGTTGAAGAGTTCCGCATAGCCCTGGCAGACACCGATTCTGCGTTTCCATGTACCATCGGCATGATAGCAGTCAGGACTCTTGAAATATGTGTCATACTGAATGTTTGATGCAAGCCATGTAAAGATTGCGCGGGCCTTCTGGACAGGCGTGGTGGACTTTGCACAGATTTTTACTGCTGCATCCTTGTAGGACATGGTTGTAGGAATGTCACGGATTGTAAGCCCTCTTACATAGTCATCTATTGCCTTGTACTGGGCACTGTATGCAGGATGCTTCTGTGCGGTGAACAGAAGATCCTGATTTGTCTGTGCGCTTGCGGCGGCGCCGGTAAGAACCAAGGCGGAGCACATTGCAATACGCAGTAAAAAATGCTTCTTCATAATACTTAAATCTCCCGGCTTAACGCCGTAGCTTGTGCCATATTGCGGGTACAGGCCTCTCCTGCCCTGCAAGCTTTTTACATCACCTTAACAAATCAATCCGCATGTCTGTTACAGAATAGTTTTAGTCAAGGAGGATTTTATTATTAAATATTTGTCATCCCGGACCTGTTTGAAAACCATGCGGCGCACAGATGCTTGAACAAGTTCAGGATGACATGGCGGCACATGATGATGTACAGAAAATCCGGACAGTTCTCAAGAACCGCCCGGATACCTATACCAGAAGAATAATTATTTAACAAAAGAGAGAGTGCCAGTGGCTTTTCCTGTACCGTAGACTATGACCCACGGATGATATATATCATCACTGTGAAAGAATTCAAAATCACCCAGATCTGCTTCATCATTAAGTTCTACAGGTTCAATGTCAGAACTTACACCATCTTCGTCATAGGCATACAAGTGCACACTGCCACTATCGATTCTTATGCCGGTGAGTGCAACCCAAATATCGTCAGCACTTACAGTCAAATGATAAGCGGTGTAGTCATATTTTCCGTCTGCAGTATTAAAGCTGAAAGTGTTATTCCCTGTTGTCACTTCCACAGTTTTTTCGGCCAAAGGCAGAGCATAGATTGTGATTGTCGGAAGATCTCCGTCATCGCTCTTGTGCTCTGCGCTCACGGTGCACGGTGCAGTGTTGGTTCCGTAGGTAAGATGATTTCCGTCAACATCGTCAAGATAGACAGTAATGTTTCCTGCTGCATAGGTTCCTACGGAGATGCCAAGGAAAGCTATTGTCGCATAGTCAACATCTTCACCGGGCTCCAGATTAGATGCTTCAACTTCAATTGACTTCTTGTAGCTTGCGTCCGGAATTTCGAGAGTAACAAACTTTGTGTGCGGCATTACCACACGGGAGGCTGTTTCCTGAGCTTTTTCCATTTCGCTCACAAAGCGCGGAATTGCAAGGCTCAGCTTAAGACCGCCGCTGTTTGCATCGGACTGAACTTCCGGAGCGGCAGAATTTGAACATGAGAACAGAGCTAAAGAAAGGGCTGCTGCGCTCAACAATGCAAGTATCTTTTTCATAGTTGATTCCTCCTATTTTTCCTTAGCGGATCTGAACAGCGGCAGCACCGGTGTCTTTTACTTCAACCTTGGCATCGGGCAGAGTATCATCGCTTTCTGATTCGTTACCGAACTTGTCTGTTCCGCGGACCTTGAATGTGTAGGTGTGGTTGATTGGAAGCTTACCCTCTCCGTCACCAATGGCCAAAGTATATGCAGAAATTGCCTTGATATTAGGTTTATTTTCTGTGGCCAGGACAGCATAGTCAGCACTTGTTGCACCTGCATACTTAAAGAAAAGCTCTATCTTTTCAAGATCGGAATCTGTGGGGTTAGTCCACTGAACAAGAATATGCTCACCGTCAGTGGTTGCCTTGAGGTCTGTCACAACCGCAGGGGGTGTTTTGTCAAGTTCAAGATGGACAGTATTACCATAAACGGAAATATTATCGTATTCATCCTGGGTTACAATACTAAGATCATAGGAACCCAGCGTTGGGGTAAACGTATAACTTGACTTTTTCTGAACTGAGTCAAGCAGCTTATCTCCATTATAGACATAAGCGGCGGCAAAGTCGTCGTTTGTCGGGTTAGTCCATGAAAGAACAACAGTTCCGTCAGCCTGCTGAGATGCCACAAGGTCTTCTACCTTATCAGGGCCGGCCATATCGATAACAAACTCTCCATTACTAGGATTACTGTCGCTGTATCCGTCAAGGTAGGCCTGGGCACAGAATTCGTAAGTCGCCATATAACCTTTTTCACCAGGCAGAGAAAGAGCTCCTGTATATTTCTCTCCGTTGGTCTTGCTTGGAGTGGTGCCATCATAGGTATAATATATCTCTGCACCCTCGGTTTCTGTAGACATTGTCAGCACTGTATTGTTCTTGTAGCGGCCGCTGGCTCCCTTTGCAGGATTTGTAGAGAATACCACCTCCTTCACCATCTTTGATGTGTCCGCAACGACATTTACCGACGCAACATTACTGTTCTGGAAATTGCCGAAGTCATCAAACGGGCAGACAGTAAATGAATAAACAATACCGGCTTCAAGACCTGAGATTACAAACTCATCGGCAAAATTAGGATAGGCAAATGTATAATTTTCGTCTCCAAAACTGGATGTCATTATATAGACTTTCGGCTTACCATCTGAGCCTACAATCGGCTTACCTTCTGCATCAAGATCAGGGGATTTACTGAAAAAGACACACTCTCCCACAAAGTCACCGTCAGATGGATGAGTCCATGTAAGTTTTATTGTAGAGGCATCTTCATCCGGAACCGGATATTCAGCCTTGAGGTCAGTAATCTTCGTGACACCGGAATCCACGATGTATGTCTGTGTGTTTACGATGCTCTTCTCAAGTGATGGGGATGTGGCATAGGCAGTGACTGTATGAGTTCCACCACTAAGTTTCTGAAAGTACGGACTTGAAACCTCCTCGTTCTTTCCGTCCACGGTTAAATGGATTGTAGCTCCTGCTGTATCGCACTTGAGTGTCAGACCGAACGGAACGTAAGAACCATCTGTCTGCTTGTACCGATAGTTGTACCGGCCGTTCTTCTGCTCAAAATCGCACAGGAATACGACTTTCTTTGTGCGTGTCTTTGTAAGATCCCATTTTGCAACAAGAGTAATGTCCCCTGCAAAATGATCTCCTACGGTGACTTTGGTTTGGGTTTCGTCACCCTTAAGGTACCAGTACTCAAACACATATTCCTCGTCTTCGCATTCGGGGAGGTTTTCTTCGGTAAGGCCGTCGTTTTCCCAGAAAGAAGTGGACTTTGGTGTAGTTCCGTGTCCATTCCTATCATAATGCACATGATAAAGTTTTCCGCAGGAGCTTAAGAAAAGCACTGCAGTCAACAGACCTATAAGGCCTGCATAGATTCTAAGTTTTTTCATACAGTTTTCCTCCATAATAGTATGAACGGATAATGCCCTTTGTGGGCACAGGTGCCACTGAAAGTCCGTGACAGGACATCCACTTAACTGCGCTATTTCATGGGGCAGTCAGAAGTAAAATCAACTATTCATGCGGCTGCCCCAACCGAAATCTTTATAAAAGAGCCCAGGCCTCCCCTACTTCTTTATGGTAGTCGGCTTTACCTGTATGGGCTGGACCTTTGGTTCAACAGTCTTTACCTTTGGCTCCACTGTATTGACCTTGACTGAATCCTTGAGAATAAGGTCTTTATTCAACTTGAATGTCGTGTCCTTTACAGTGCCGTCAGGATGCTTGAGAGAAAGCTTTCCCTTCTTTGCGTCGATGACGTTCACCTTGAATTCTCCGTTTGACTCTATTCCGGTAAGGACAAGCTCGTAGGAGACAGCCTTGTCGGTAGAAGAGATAAGCTTGGTATCCTTTGTGATCGGAACAAGTTCGTACTTGGCCTTGCAGCCGTTCGCCTTTACCTGGATGTCGTCAAGGGTAAGCTGTCTTCCAAGACCAGTGACGGTAAGCGGGATACGGACTTCCGCGGCAGTCTTGCTGTAGTACATATCACCGAATTTTATTCCGGTTGCCGTTGCTGCGGCCGGAAGCTGCAGGTCAGTCTTTTCAAGTTTGTCTGCCTTGCCAAGGGTTCCTGACAAGTCAGGCGTTAGCTTGACCTCGGGCTTCAACTTGACATCGGGCTGAATCCTTGTCGTTTCAAGATAGTCCTTGTCAACCTGAGGAAGAGTGGTATCTGTCTTAGGCTTAACGACTGTATCAATCTTTGGCTTAGCAGTATCAGGCTTCTTTTCCTCCATTATGACACCGGGTGTGACACTGGGCTTTACTGTGCCCGCAACTTTATTGTAGTCAATCTTGTAGACACCATCTCCTGATGCAATAACAACATA
>CAMNHD010000187.1 GCA_946538875.1 uncultured Treponema sp. | reverse complement strand
GTATTTCCCATCCGCTCTCAGAGTTAAAGTCATAGCCATAAGTGTTGCTCATGGTGAATGCTGCCTGAAGAGTCTTCCATGAAAGCGCAATCTTAAGGCTGTCGGGAATATTGTCCTCCAGGTTATAGTTGAATGACTGTGTAAGGCTCAGATTGTTATTAAAGAACTTGAACGAAAGGGACTGCTTGATCGGATCCTTTTCCCAGGTAGTCTCTCCAGTCTCGTCATTGGTCTTTGCCTGAAAACCTCCCGCAAGGGAGAAAGTCACGTAAGGAAACACCAGGTTCAGTGTCGCAGAATAGTCATCATCCTGGGGAGGAAGCGTAGTTGAAAGAGTAAGTGTCTGGCTGAACTTGGAGCCTTCGGTAGCCGCGACCGTGGCGGCAAGCGTATGGACAGTCACGCATTCGTCATCAGTAAGATCCATCGTCAGGTAATTCCAGGCAGGATTGTCCACGTCACCAAGGAATTCAGTGCGGACCACTTTCACCGTAGTGTTCCAGGTAAGCCCCGAGTTCTTGAATATGCTGTTGTAGATAAAAGGCTTGAACGACAGGGCATTGGTTTCGCTAAGGTCCAGTTTGCGCGCATTGTAGTCAGCCTTTTTTACAGAAGTTGCAGAGCTCTCCGTGTAGCCGTCAAGATTGGGGTGCATCTGGTACACAGGGTCAAAGCTGAACACATTTTTAAGCGAAAAGAAAGAGTCCCTGTAGGAAAGGCTGCTTGTCAGAGTCACAGGAACCTTGGCCTGAAAGTACGATGACTGCAGTGCGGTCCAGTCAAAGTCGTTGGGGTTTGAGAGAGAGGCCGCGTCAAAGTTAAGCTGGGACGTGAACTGTGGCGCAAGCGAATAAGAAAGGTTGTACTTAAGCCCAGCAAAAGTAGTCACCGTTGTGTTTGTACTCACATCAAGCTGCGGCAGGGCATCCGCCGGCAGGAGCTCCTTTTCTTCTTCAAATTTCTCTTCTTCCGCTGCCCCGTCTTCAGATTTGTCATCAGATTTATCATCAGCCTTGTTCAGGGCAGCCTCTCCATTCTTCTTGGCAAGAGCTTCCTTCTCCGCCTTGAGTGCCGCCTCCTCCGCAGCCTTTTTTTCAGCAAGAATCTCGTCCTCAGTCATAAGATTCTCAGGCTTACGCACCGCCACCGGGAATTTTACATCAACAGCCGCTGCCGTTTTCTTAGCAGGAGGATACTGGTAAATTGTACCCGCCATCTTTGCACTCACCTTGAGCGGAATAACCTGCGACGGATAGTAAAAAGCACGCTCCGGCGTATAAGTGCGCCAGTTGTCCGTGACCGTCACATCGGAAAGAGAATTAGTCTTGCTGCTGAAAGTAAGCGAAGAAGATACAGAAGAGAGCGCAAGAGAAGATATGTAAGGATTAAGAATATCCGGCAGCTTGAAAGAATACGAAGCATTTGCAGTCCAGCTAAAAGAAGAGACCATGGAAGAGTCGTCGTCATCACTGCTCTTGGAACCGCTGGTCAGGAAGCCGATCCAGTCCATGTATTCATTCCTGGTACCAAAGTCATTGGTAAAGTAAGGGTCCGAATAAATCGGAAAGTCAAGTGAGAATGTAAAGGGTTTGTTCACAGAAATCTTGAACTTGCCGCTGTAACGGAAAGGAAGCTTCATGCCCAGAAAGTTGGACTTGTCGTGATAAGAAAGCCCCGCACTGGAATAAGGAGTGTATGCGCCGGAAGCAGAGTCGTAGAAGACCGTGTTGCTGAATCCCAGGAGCAGCGAGCCCTCCAGGTCAGTGATAATCTTCTGGGGTTTCCACACTCCCTCCACACCCACAAGTCCGCCCAGAGTGGAATACCAGTCCGCCATAATCTTAAGGTAATTGGTGGTGGAACCAGTATAGTCCTGGTCCAGATTGTGCAGCACAAGCCCTTCCCTCTTCTGCTCCTTGAGCGAAGACGGCTTCATAAAGTTGAACAGGGCCGCACTCACATCTTCATCGCCGGAAGAAGACGATGAACCTGCATTCAAAGGCTTGCGTCCAATAATATAAGTCGTAGTCTGGAAGTAATACCCCTTCCGTGCCGAATAGCCAAAGCTCGGGTTAAAGATAAGCTCGTCCTTGGGGTAATAGAAGGCAGGCAGCCACAGAATCGGAATCGAGCCGATATAGAGCACCGCATTGAAAAAAGCAAATTCTCCGCCGGGGAGCAGCCAGATGTTGGAAGCCCAGATTTTCCAGTGTGGGTTCGGGTCATCGCAGAAAGTAAGGGTTGCGTTCTTAAAAGCAATAGTCTCCGAGGCATCGCGTCCGAACATGTCGGAAAAAACCACAAGAGTCGAACCGCTCGGAAGATTTATCGCATCGCTCTGGGTCTGGACCACACGCCCGTTGTCAAAGATTCCCTCCATTGTGCTGGTGTTGAACAAAAGAGAATCCGCAGAGATATCCTGTCCGCCGGCCGCACCTCCGCTTGTCTTGAGGGTCACGGAGCCCTGAGCATAAAGCATGTTGGTCTGACGGTTGAAGATTATCCTGGACGCAGTTATGGAAGTCTTGGAACTTCCCTGGCTCACGGAAATGGACACAGCCCCGGTAAGCACAATCTCGTCTTCGCCAGTCTCTTCATTCTTGCGGTACTCAGTCTTTTCCGCATTCTGAATCGAAATGACCGACTGGGAAGCCGCCTGTGAAAACATGGGGAAACAGGATGCAAAAAGCAGCAGCACAGCGAGTAGAATTCTTTTTATTTCCGGGACGCAGCAGCATCCGCACACAGAAGCGTTTCCGCAAAGATTCTGTCTATTTTGACTCAGGCCTTCCGGGGTTCGCTCACGCTCATTGGCCTCCGGCCAACTGCGCCCCTCCACGCCATGCTCACTGGATTTTACGTTCACGGTCCAACATTTCCTTGACAAAGCGGCCTGTATAGCTGGCCGGATTTTCCGCAACCTGCTCCGGTGTACCGGTGGCGACTACGGTTCCTCCATTATACCCGCCTTCAGGGCCTAAATCAATAAGGTAGTCCGCCTGGCAAATCACATCCATGTTGTGCTCAATCATCACCACGGAATTGCCCTTGTCCACAAGACGCTGAATCACCAGCATGAGCTGCTTTATGTCCACAAAATGAAGGCCCGTCGTAGGCTCATCTAAAATATAAAGGGTCTTGCCGGTGGAAGGACGCGCAAGCTCGGAGGCAAGTTTTACGCGCTGGGCCTCTCCACCGCTGAGCGTAAGCGCATTCTGTCCAAGCTGTATGTAGCCCAGTCCCACATCCTTGAGCGTCTGAAGCTTTCTTGCAATGTGCGGAATCGAGTCAAAGAAGTCGGCCGCTTCCTCAATCGTCATGTCAAGCACATCACTGATTGACTTTCCCTTGTACAGCACGTCAAGAGTCTCCTGGTTGAAGCGTTTTCCATGACAGACATCGCACTGTATGAACACATCGGGCAGAAAATTCATCTCGATTGTTATGGTACCGGCACCCTGGCAGTTTTCACAGCGCCCGCCCTTGACGTTGAACGAAAAGCGGCCTCCCTTGTAGCCATGTGCCTTTGCTTCAGGCAGCGAGGCAAAGAGGTCGCGTATCTTGTCAAACACACCGATGTATGTCACCGGGTTGCTGCGCGGTGTGCGGCCGATGGGACTCTGGTCAATGTTTATCACTTTGTCTATATTCTCAAGCCCCGTGATTGCCTTGTAACCGCCGGTAGGATATTCAGTATGCATCACGGCATTGCTTGCGGCCGGATAAAAGACGTCGTTCAGCAGAGTGGACTTGCCGCTTCCAGAAACACCTGTTATGCATGTAAAGGTGCCAAGCGGAATAGACACGCTTACATTCCTAAGGTTATGCTCCGTCACACCCTTTATCTCTATGAACTGACCGTTGCCCTTCCTGCGCTCCTGGGGAATCTCCATGCGGATCTTATGCGCAAGGTAACGTCCTGTGACACTCTCCTCCACAGCCATAACCTGTTCGGGGGTACCGCTCGCCATGACCCTGCCGCCGTGGACACCAGCCCCAGGGCCTATATCCACAAGCCAGTCCGCAGTCCGCAGAGTCTGTTCGTCATGCTCGACCACAACAACAGTGTTTCCCAGGTCACGCAGATAGGTAAGACTGTTTATGAGCCTCTGGTTGTCCCTCTGGTGCAGACCTATGGAAGGTTCGTCAAGAATGTACATCACTCCGGTAAGACCGCTTCCAATCTGAGTGGAAAGCCTTATGCGCTGGGCTTCTCCGCCGCTGAGTGTGGCCGCAGAGCGCTCAAGTGTAAGATATTCAAGTCCAACATTCTTCAAGAAAGACAGCCTTGAGCGTATCTCCTTAAGAATCTGGGAAGCTATTTTCTTTTCAGTCTCGCTGAGCTTTATCTTTTCAAAGAATTCAAT
>CAMNHD010000186.1 GCA_946538875.1 uncultured Treponema sp. | reverse complement strand
GAATGCAGACGCAAAGTGGCTGCCGTCCGCTACATACTGTTTGTGTTGAGGTATTACTATTTGGGCAGGCACGGACTTTGCACGGCAAAGTTCGTGCTTGCCCCCAGGCTTATTTCTTTTCTTCAACGGTTCCGTCTTCATGGGCGATGAATGCCACTGGGCGGAGTTTGGTGAAGAAGCCGCATTCGACCACACCGGTGATTGTGTTAATCTTGTCTTCCATTACGGCCGGGTCAACGGTTTTTTCCCAAAGACAGTCAAGAATCATGTTGCCGTTGTCTGTGATTACGGGGCCAGCCTTTCTTACGCCTTCGCGTAAGGTGCACTTGGCTCCGAGTTTTTCCAGTTCGCGGATTACGGGCACTCTGGCTTCTGCGATGATTTCAACCGGCAGCGGGAATTTTGTGCCGTGGCTTGTGACGGCCTTGGAACTGTCGGCTACAATTGCGTAGGCCTTGGAATTGTAGGCGGTGATTTTTTCGCGGAGAAGTGCGGCTCCGCCTCCCTTGATCAATGAGTTCTCAGGTCCAATCTCATCGGCACCGTCGATTGTAAGGTCAAGCGAGCCCTGGATTTCCGGATCGTTCAAGGTATACACCGGTATGTGCAGTTCCTGACAGGCAAGTGTTGTCTGGAAACTGGTTGCCACTGCCTTGATGTCGGTGAGTGTTCCGTCCAGAATCCGTTCGGACAGACGTGTTACCGCAGGCATGGCTGTTGAGCCTGTGCCCAGACCAATCTTCATTCCGCTGAAGATTTTACCTTCTTCAATCAGACGGTCAATTGCCGTTGATGCCGCAAGCTTTTTCTGTTCGCCGCTACTTAGTGCCATTGTAAGACGCTCCTGTGAAAAGTTCGAATTGCTCGTAACCTTGATATTTCAGCATGCTGAATCCGTTGCAGACTTTGCAGCCGGATTTTGCAGCTCTTGCCATGATTGGTGTGACTTCCGGAACATATACGATGTCCAGTATGGTTTCATGACCGGAGAAGTCATAGAAGTATAAAGGGTCATTGTCTTCGTTGGAAGGTTCAGTGCTGTTCATGCCCTTGGATGTAGTCTGGATTATGATGTCGCTGTACTTCTTGAGGATGCGTATGGATTCAGGACCAAGGGAGGAATACTTGAAGCCGTAGGTGTCGGCGAGAATCTTTGCCTTTTTGACTGTACGGTTGAAGATGCAGGCTTTTCCCTTCAGCTTTTTTACTGCGTAGGCAATTCCTCTTGCTGCTCCTCCTGCACCGATGATGGAAACCCTTTTGTGTGCAAGTGAGTCAAGACCTGTGAATTCCACAAGTGCCTTTGTGAATCCGCTCCAGTCCGTGTTGTAGCCGTGCCAGCCGTCTTTCTGATGAACTATTGTGTTGCATGCACCTATCTGCCTGACGCTTTCTTCAAGTGAATCAAGGCGTGTCAATGCAGTTTCCTTGTGCGGAATTGTGACGGACATTCCCTTTACGCCAAGAGACTTTGCAAAGGCAAAGGCCTCGTCAAAATGTTCTGCGCGCATTGGTATGTAGACGGCGTTCATATTCTTTTCAGTGTAGCCGCTGTTGTGCAGGGCGGGACTGGATGTGGCGGAAAGAGGCCAGCCTGTTATACCAAAGATGTTGGTGTTTTCGTCAAGGCTTTCAAAACGGTATGTCTCCATCAAAGTGATGGGGTCAATCTGCCCCAGGTTCCCAATCTTATTGCTGCCTTCCTGACCTGACACAAAGGTGAGGTAATTCTTGAGCCTTGCGCTGAGTATGCGTGAGGGGGTGCCGAGCGGTCCCATGGCAAGCAGGATGTGGTTTGTGTCCTTGAGTTCTGCGGCTTCTTCAAAGAGTCTCTGCACATCGCTAAGTGTGTGCGGCATAAAGGCAATCTTTGGAATTTCGTATTCAGAGGAGCGGAGCTTTTCTATACGCTGTGCGATGTTTGTCACCGGGTTTTCCATGTCGTGGACACTGCGGATGATTTTCATTCCGTAGGCAAAGGCGGCGTCCTGCAGGGAAGATGGCCTGAAGTCTTCCTCAAAATCAACGTAGGCAAAGTTCTTGGTCTTGTCATCGTCAACAAAGGCGAGCGCCCTGGCAAATAGAATTGTGCGGTTTGCTTCTCCTTCCACAAAACGGCCGCCGTCTACCTGGCGCCTGATAGTGAGTATGCAGGGAATGCGTGCCATTGCGGGAAAAAGCCTTGCGAGCGGACGGTCGTCATCTGTAAGGAAGTCTACACGGAGTTCAGCCATGTTCACGTATTTACGGTACTTGTTCAGAATCTCAAGATCTTCCTGAAGTGTTTTTCCTGTGAGTGTAAGGCAGACTTTTGGGCTGTACATTTTTTTTACCTCTTTAACTTGTTATGGAGAATTCTGCCAGCTTGCCGATTGTTTTGAGCTCAGAGATTATGGCGGAAAAGTCCTCTTCTTTTGGGGATTTTACAGAATAACGTATGATTATCTGATTGTTTGCTATGATTCTGCTGATGTTCACGTCCGAGATGACAAAGCCGTTTTTCTGAAGTACTTTTTTGATTTCCTTCATGTCTACATCGGCTTCCTCGAACATCAGGTGGAGTTCCTTGCTGTGTATGGCAGGAAACCATTTTGCTTCGATTTTTTCAAGGACAATCAGGAGTGTAAGGACAGAGGCAAGTACAAATGCTGACTGGATGTAAAGGCCTATTCCTATTGCAAGTCCAAGTGCCGAGGCTGTCCAGATTATTGCGGCGGAGGTAAGTCCCTTGATGTTCAGGCCCTGCCTGAGGATTGCTCCTCCTCCAAGAAAACCTATGCCGCTGACGACTCCTGCGGAAATACGTGTAACATCGGAATGTCCCTCACCAAAGTTCAATGCCATGTAGTAGGAAACTATTGCAAGCAGCGTGCACGAGACACAGATGAGAATCAGTGTCCTCATGCCGACAATCTGACGGCGGCTCTTGCGCTCTATTCCCAGGAGAAAACCGCAGACAACGCTTGCGCTCAGGCGTAGAATACATTCAAGGACAAAATTCCAGTCTACATTCATGGACTTCTCCTATTTTTTTGAAAAGAATGAAAAACCGCCGCCCGTTACCTTTGAGCCTGGTTTTATCCACTGAATAATTTTCTTTGCCCCAGGTTTGACCTTTGCGCCTTCAAGGGAATCAATGTATGCGGCAAGCCATTCGCCGATGTTGTAGTCATTTGCGTACATGTCGTTAGTGCGTTCGTTGAGGACTAGCAAAATCTGGAGGTTTGCCTTTGTGGAATAAAGAGCTGCAATGTTCTCTGCAAATGAGTGGAATGCTGCAGCCGCTGCGGACACAACCGGAGAGGCTATTGACCAGGCACCGTTTCTCAGGCTTGGCGAAACAAGCGAGTCTGCCACGGACGGGCTTACCTTGAGCATAAAGACAAGGGTTCCTGGTTTTTCGGCCGTATGCTTGGACTCAAACCGCTTGATAAGCTCAAGTGTAAGGTATTGATACGAAAGAATCAGGGAGTCTGCGGTTGAAGTGCATTCCTCTACGTCAAGCTGTTTTGCCTGTGAAGCAAAGAAGTCTTCGTCAAAATAAAGAACTGCCTCGTCAAGCTGCCCGTACAGACTGTCTGCACTCAGGACCAGTGTCCGTGAAGAAAGTGGAGAGGTCTTGTTCCAGTCAAGTGTAGCTGTCCCTGCCGCCTTGCCAAGCATCTGTTTGTGTCGGTCAAGGGCTATGCTGCTGGGTTTTTCCGCCGCAGAATCTGCCTCGTAGGGATTGCTGCCGGTAACAATTACCTGGCGGTCCTTGGAGTGTAATCCGTCTGCGCATTTGCCGGCGGAAGGCATGTCCTTTCCGGCTAAAAGTATTACTTTTGACATGCCTCCAGTATAACATAAAAAACGCCTTGACAGCAATACGGCATTTGCCGTTGCGGCTTTGGGCAGCCTCGCTTCTAGTATGTGCGGCGGTTCCAGTCGGCAAGACGGTCCTTGAGCTCCTGCACCTGCTTGTCCTGGGCGGAATTTATGCTGTCCTGCATGTAGGGGATAATCACCTGTGACTTGAGCTGGGGCCAGGTGTGGGGCAGAATGTTGGGGAGAACCAAGGCTGTTCCGCCTGGAAGATTTTCCAGGAGACCGCGGTAGAATGTGGGGAATACCTTTTCATTCACCTGCGGGATTGAGGAAAAACCGCCTGCGATTCCGAATGTTGAAGTGTCAAGGTTCATTGCGGCTGTGCGCTCCATGAGCAGACGCTGGGTTTCTGGCATGAAGAACCAGTGGATAAAGACTTCTGCGGCCTTGGTGTTCCTTGCGTGCTTGTAAAGCCCCATCGTTACAAGGTCTTCTTCCACAAGAATCTTCTGATCCTTTTGAATCCAGCGGAATGTAAATGATTCATCACCCTGCTGACTGTTGGAAAAGAGTTCGCGGCTGTTTATGTATGTGCAAAGACAGC
>CAMNHD010000185.1 GCA_946538875.1 uncultured Treponema sp. | reverse complement strand
CAAAACAACTAGTTACTATATGCTAACGATATGGTTAGACATCACTAACGCCTAGCCTACTGAAATTGAAATTAAGCGGGGCTGCATCAGGTATTCTCCTTACACAGCCACAAAGAAATTGCTGCAGCCCTGCTTTTTTTTAATTCCATAAAGCAGACTGTCCTGCACTTTGCGGAATCAAACCGGCCACCGCTCCGCTAACCGCCACCACACCAGAAGCATTTCCCCGAAAATAGGTTCTTGCCACTAAATTTTTTTTCTGATAAAATCAGTGCGAATAGGAGTAAAAAATGCCAACAGAACAAAAAGAACCGCTTGTAATTTACACCGACGGAGGATGCAGCGGAAACCCCGGACCAGGCGGCTGGGGCTGCGTCATTATCGACGGTCAGGAAGAACTCACCTATTCAGGTGGAGAGGCTCACACAACAAACAACCGCATGGAACTTACCGCAGCAATCAGGGCTCTTGACGCCGTGTGCAAGCACCATGCCTGGAAGGACAGGCCCATTCAGGTTTATTCCGACAGCCAGTATGTTAAGAACGGAATAACTACCTGGATTCAGAACTGGAAGAAAAACGGATGGAAAACTTCTTCCAAAAAGCCGGTTGCAAATCAGGAACTGTGGATGAGCCTTGACGTATACTACCTCCAGCTCAACATCGAGTGGAAGTGGGTCAAAGGACATGCCGGATTCAAGTACAACGAACTCTGCGACTCCCTCTGCCAGAAGGAAATGTCCAAGTTCGCCTGAGAATGTCCAAAAGTCTCAAGATAGGACGGAACCTTCCCCAAAAGGCGGAACCGTCCTACAAAACCTAAAAATTATCCAACAAAGATTATCGTTAAAAAAAGAGAAGGCCGCAAGAACTACATACAGCCACGCCGGGCGCAAAACTCAATGCCCCTTGCGTAATTTTTCAATCAAAAACAGTATCAATCCAAGCACAAGGTTTGAAACCATCATTCTAAGCGCCCACAGCATCTGGGGACCGGTGAATAGGAAGAAGGGCCACCCCACCATCAGGTTGGAAAGCCCCTCTATAGTCCACATCAGAGTCTCACACCAGAAGACAACAGCCATTGCGCAGACAGTAAGCCCTACTTTACCCTTTCTGCGGAGCACAAAATATAAAACGGTAAAAACAAGAGCTCCGCTCACTGCACAAATCTCACACATTGTCTCCTGCCTGTCTTTTCATTTCCTATTCAGTCTTAAGCTTGGGTTTTCTTCCACGCTTCTTGGGCTTAGGCTCTTCAGAATTGTCTTCCTTCACATCATCAGACTTTGATTCTGTACTGGGAGCCGTCCTGGAATCAGCAGCCTCTGCCCCGGACTCTTGTGCCGGAGCATTGAGAGCCACAGCAGTAAGTTCATTGCAGTGGTTTTCAGCCTTGACAATATCAGCAAATTCCTTGCCGTCAATCGTCTCTTTTTCCAACAGCCTTTCTGCTATGTAGTCAAGCAGTGCGCGGTGTTTGCCAAGCAGCTCCACCACGTAAGTGTAACGCTCGTTTATGATTCGGGCGATTTCTTCGTCAATGTAGCGCTGGGTCTCCTCGGAGAATTCACGCACCAGCTCCGGTTCAACCGCACCACCGTAGCCCTTGCCGCTCTTACCCAGAGTCATATTCTTAAAGCGCTCGCTCATACCGTAATCGCAGATCATGCTCTTCAGGATTGCAGTGGCACGGGAGATATCGTTTGAAGCACCAGTGCTGATTTCGCCAAACACAACCTGTTCAGCGGCACGTCCGCCAAGCAGTGTGTCCACTTCGTTGATAAGGTCGCGCTGGGTCTGAAGATGCTTCTCTTCTTCTTCGCGGTACTGGGTAAAACCGCCCACACCGTGGGAACGCGGCACAACAGTAATCTTGTTGACCGGAGGATAGTCAGGCGTAAAGGCTCCCACCAAGGCGTGTCCGGTTTCGTGATAGGCCACAGTCTTGCGTTCCTTTTCGTTCTCGCGGCGGCTCTTTTTCTTAAGACCAATGCTCACCTTGTCTATTGCATCATTGAAGTCAGCCATCGTAACAGTCTTGCGGCCATTGCGCACAGCAAGAAGCGCAGCCTCATTCACCACATTGGCAAGATCAGCACCGGCAAAACCTATTGTACCATGTGCAAGGGACTCAAAGTCCACATCCGGGTCAAGCTTGACATTCTTTGAGTGAATCTGCAGGATAGCCTGTCTACCCTTCACATCAGGACGTTCAACCGGCACCTGTCTGTCAAAGCGGCCTGGACGCAGAAGTGCCGGATCAAGAATATCCGGTCTGTTGGTAGCGGCAAGGATGATAAGACCCTTTTCGTTGTCAAAACCGTCCATCTCGACCAGAAGCTGGTTCAAAGTCTGTTCACGCTCGTCGTTACCGCCAAGATTATTCACGCGGCTCTTACCAATGGCGTCAAGCTCGTCAATAAAGATGATGCACGGAGCCTTTTCACGGGCAGTACGGAACAAGTTACGGACACGGGAGGCACCCACACCAACAAACATCTCGACAAAGTCGGAACCACTGATTCTAAAGAAAGGAACACCGGCCTCGCCCGCAACAGCACGCGCAAGCAGAGTCTTACCAGTACCAGGCGGACCCACCAGGAGCACACCCTTGGGAATCTTTCCACCGATATCGGTATACTTCTTGGGCTGCTTCAAAAAGTCAACGACCTCGACAAGTTCTTCCTTTGCCTCGTCAACACCAGCCACATCGGAAAAACGCGTCTTGACCTTGCCTTCGTCAACAGCCTTGGACTTACCAGAGCCGCCCCCAAAGACGCTGCCCATGCCGCCAAGCCCGCCGCCCATTCTGAGGAACAGGAAAAAGTAAAGCAGAAAAATGAATGCAAATTCAATCAGAATAGTAAAAATAATCTGACGCACATAACTGTACTGGCCGGAAGCCACACGCTTGTAGCGCACTCCCTTTTCGTCCAGCATTTTAAGAAAATCTTCGGTAAGAATACCTGTAGTCTTGTAGATTTCCTCGCTCTGCCTGTTGCGGCCAAAGGCAAAAATCTTGGTCTCGTCGGTTCCCACATCGGAGGCCGTTGTATACCCTACAAACGTAGAGTCACCAAGTTCAACCCTCACAATCTTACCGCTTTCAACAAGGCTGCGGAACTCGGAGAAATCAATCAAGTCATTTGGTCTGGGAACAAAAATAAAATTCAGAAGAACAAGTATTCCCACCAGAATCAACAGCATTGGCAAAAAGGGAAGCCTCTTGGGCCTCTTCTTTTTCCGGCGGTCATCATCCTTATCATTGTCCGGCTCAACGGAAAGCTTAAAAAAGCTGTAAGGATCATTTTCGTCATTATTACGCTTATCGTTATCGCTCATTGCAACCTCAAAGTTTTCAGCCATCTGAAAACAAATATTTTATACATTATACAATATATAGAAACTTTTGTCTTTACGTCATTAAAAATAATGTTATTTTTGAATATATTTTTGGACGGCACTTTATAAGAGACTGAATACTCCCGGCTGCAAACGGCGGGCCACCTCACCCCTGTCCCTGCCATTCCGGGTTCCGGCAGCAGCGCTGCCTCCAGCCCCCGCATGCGCGGTGGCCTCCGGGGCAGGCCCCTGCGCCCTACAAGTCAGGCGTAGCCGTCTCCATCCCGCAGAGACTACAGTTCGCCTATTTCGCGTACCTTGAATGACTCCACAGCACGGGCCAGCTTGGCAACCGACTTGGACGCGTCATGGGCAATAAGGGATACCTTGGAGGAAGTTTCGCTCAGACTGGCTGAAGATTTTGCACAGGACTGTATTCCTTCGTTCACAGACTTGTTCAGAGAGGAAAGAGTGTGGCAGTCAGCAGAAGCGGACTGTGTGCGTGAATAGATGGAAGTAGCCTTTTCCTTGACCACATCGGAACTCTTTTGGATTTCTTCCAGAGAAGCAAGAATTCCGTTGGCGTTTTCGTCCTCTTTTTTGACAGTGTCGCTGAGTTCGGCAAACATCTGCGAAATTCTCTGAATCTCTTCTATTGTATTGCCAAAAGATTTCTCCACATCAAGGGATGCAACAGAAATATCATTGATTTCCCTCTGGATCCCCTTGAGCGACTGGCTTGACTCATGAGCCTGCTTGGATGTAGTCTCCGCAAGCTTACGGATTTCGTCAGCCACGACAGCAAAGCCACGGCCGCTTTCACCGGCATGGGCCGCCTCTATAGCGGCATTCATGGCAAGAAGGTTTGTCTGTGACGCCACAGCAGAAATCACCTTGTTCATTTCAAGCAGGGAGCCCGAAGCTGCCTGCACAGTCTGAATCTGGTCCACGGATTTCTTGAGCGCATCCTTGTTTTCAGAAGAAGACCTGACCAGTGTGTGCACCTGCTCGGCAACAGCACCCATTTTCTGCGCAAGAACGGTAAAAGTTTGCATCATTGTGACAATATCATGCGAAGAAGTGTCTATCAGCCTGTTCTGCCCAGTAATTTCCCCTGTC
>CAMNHD010000184.1 GCA_946538875.1 uncultured Treponema sp. | reverse complement strand
AACGTGCCGGAATGATCGGTCAGGGAACTGACGTGGAAAGCGTAAAGCGTCTGCGTGACGAACTCCTTGACTCCAGGATTGTGGCTCAGACAAATGTGGAAAGCTACTGGGAAACCCGCGAAAAGTACTACACCATGATTGAGCAGATTTATAACGAGCCGGAGGAGATTTCAGTCCGTGGAAACATGGATAAATTCTGGCAGAGCTGGCAGGAGCTTGCCATGTATCCTGATCAGGATGCTGCCCGCCAGGCTGTTGTCACTAGAGGACAGAGCCTTACAAACTCTATCCGCCAGAGAAATCAGAGTCTTACTGCTATTGCCGAACAGATTGACGGGGATATCAAGGCTACTGTCAAGCAGGTGAATGATTATGCCAGACAGATTGCCGACCTGAACGGTGAGATTGTACGCAGCAAGGCTATGGGCGATGACCCTAACGATCTTATGGACCGCCGCGATCTTCTGGTTGAAAAACTTGGAAAACTTATCAATGTGACGGTGGTTCAAAAGGACCCGGACGAGTTTATGGTTCACACTGACGGTCAGATTATCGTGCAGGGTAGCCTTGCACGTCAGATTGAGACTGTTCCCGATGTGATGAACAACGGTTACTCTGGTCTCAGGTGGACTGACACTGGTTACAATGCACACTTTGCCGGAGGTTCTCTTGGGGCTCTGGTGGAGCTGCGGGATACTGATATCCGCGAGGAAATGCAGTCACTGAACACTATGACGCTCAACTTTGCTGATCTTGTCAACGATGTGCACAGGAATGCTGTTGGAAAGAACAATACAACTGGCCTGGACTTCTTTGTGCAGCGTCCTTTTATTGAGAATACAAACGGCAACTTTGACTCCGACGGTGACGGTGTGCTTGACCGCTCCTACGTGTTCCGCCTTACTGGTACCAATGCGCTTGGAAAGACTGACCAGATTGGGCTTGAAGGTACAATCACTGTTTCTGGTCACAGCGGAAATATCAGCGTGCCGTATTATGCCACAGACACCGTTGAGGAAGTAATCAACCGCATCAATGACTCTGACGGCGAGGTAAAGGCTTATCTTGACCGCAACAATACACTGGTTCTCAAGGCTACAAGTGCCCAGGCTATGGATAATCCTGACTTTGTGATCCGCCACGTGGAGGACTCAGGAATGTTCCTTACCGGTTATGCCGGAATTCTTGCCGCAAGCGGTGCCGAAGGTGCCTATGACTTTAATCAGGCCGATGCCGTCAATGCTCTGGCTGGTGCTCAGTTCTCGGTTTCTCCGATTGCCAATCCTTCCGCATACATTGATGTCAACGAAAGAATCAGCGGTGATGTTCAGAGTGTTGCAGCCGCCTTGCCGAACCTGCAGGGCCGTGCTGACGAAAGCGACGGACGTGCAGCTGTCGAGATTGGTGCAATCCGCAATACACGTGTGATGATTGGCAAGAGCCGCACTTTTGACGACTATTTTGCCGACTCTGTGACTAAGGTTGGCCTTAAGGGTGAGCAGGCTGAACACATGCTTGCCAGCCAGAATGCAATAATGGGTGACTTGAGGGAACTCCGCGACAGTATCAGCGGTGTAAATATTGATGAAGAACTTGCCGATATCATCAAGTTCCAGCATGGTTACAATGCAGCCGCGCGCTTTATTTCCGTACAGGATCAGCTGCTTGACACATTGATTAACCGTCTGGGTGTGTGATTAATAGGAGGCTAATAAATGCAGAGAATCAGTTCACAGCTTAACAATACAAATACTCAGTACTTTCTGCGCCGTCAGGAAGTGAACAATGCCAGGAAAAGTGCCCAGATCGGCAGCCAGAGTAAAATCTCTGCCCTGCGCGATGATCCCCTGGCGGCTGGTCATCTTGTGCGCTACCAGTCATATCTTGCACGCGTTAATCAGTTTGAAAAGAATGCACTTGTTCTTTCCGACCAGCTCCAGGTGAGGGAAGGCTATATCAACCAGAATCTCCAGATTATGCAGCGTGTCCGCGAACTGGCTGTTTCCGGTGCCAACGGTACTTATACCAAGGAAGACCTTAAGAATATGGCCGTTGAAGTGAACGAGCTGCTGAAGGAACTTGTGCAGAACGCAAACGCCACTGACCAGGACGGAAACTCACTTTTTGCAGGGACACGGACTAATACCCTTGCATTTGATGTTTCTCTTGGAAATGTTCCCGGGGCAAACGAGCCTTTGATTGAGGAAGTAAAATACAACGGAAACGTTGCTGTCAACAAGATTGAGGTTGACGAACACGCATATCTTGACGTGGATTCTTCTGGAAGCAAGGTTTTCTGGGCTGAACCACAGCAGCTCATGGGGCAGCGTGACCTGAGCTCATGGCAGGCACAGGAAGACAGTGTGATTAATGTTGACGGTCTGGATATTTCCATTAAAGCCGGAGACAATGTATACGCACTTGCGTCAAAGATCAACTCAAGCGGTGCGGCTGTAAAGGCCAGCATCGACCCCCTGAGCCGTGGTCTTAACCTTACCACTACTGATTCTCATCAGATTTGGCTTCAGGATGCCAAGGGCTCCGTGTTTGAGCAGATTGGCATGATTGAAGATAAGAGTCAGCTTCCACCGTACAATATTGCCACCAACGTGAGTGTTTCCGGCGGTTCTCTCTTTGACACTGTGATTGCCCTGCGCGATTCTATGTTCAAGGGCGACCAGGAGGCTATAGGCGGAAGAGTCCTTGGTACACTGGACCAGGGTATTGCAAATCTTACCACAAGGCTTGCAAAGAGCGGCAGTGACTTTGAGCGTGCACAGAACAACGCCCAGAGGCAGTCTCTCACCAACCTGAATGTCACCAATATGATTGCCCGCGAAGGCGATGTCGATATCACAGAGGCTATCACTGACCTTAAGATGATGGACTATGTGCACCAGGCAACTCTCAGCAATGCAGGCAAGATGTATTCCAGCACGCTTCTCAACTACTTGCGCTAAGGTAGGGTCTGAAAGATGCAGGTAATGACAAGATTCCGCGGTCTGGTGGACGTGCGTGACGAACAGGTTCTCACCGTCAAGTCCGGACTGTTCGGCTTTGAGGACTACACTGAGTTTGCCCTGCTTGAATCTGAATACTCAAATTTCTTGTGGCTGCAGTCCACAGAGAACAAGGATCTTGCCTTTCTGGTGATTGATCCCTTTGTGGTATGTCCTGACTACGAGACTGATATTGACAACAAGGAACTGGCAAAGATTGGTATCAGTGAACCTTCGCAGGTACTGGTTCTGACTCTGGTGACTGTGCCAAAGGATGAAAGCTCCATCACGACAAATCTTCTTGGACCTTTGGTGATTAACAAGCAGAACCGCCAGGCAATGCAGGTTATACTGAATGATCCGAAGTGGACTGTGAAATATGACATCATGAAGGCTTTGCGCAAGGAGGGCAGATAATGCTGATTCTTTCGCGCAAGATTGATGAAAAGATCAAGATTGGTCCTGATATAACGCTCACGATTATTGAAGTGCACGGTGACATGGTGAAGATTGGTGTGGATGCACCCAAGCAT
This sequence comes from uncultured Treponema sp., assembly GCA_946538875.1. The sequence continues at coordinate 948 of CAMNHD010000184.1, read as the reverse complement.
GTGAAAGTTTTCCGCCAGGAAGTGTATGAGTCAATTCAGGCTGAAAACAAGGCGGCGGCCCTCGGACCCACCGAAGACGCCCTCAAGCATCTCTTTGGAAAATAAACTGACATTTTTGGCTAAAAAAAGACCTTACGGACTGTCTTATGAAAAGCGGTGCCGCAGGGTCTTTTTTTATGCAAAAAATTGGTGAAATGTGCTGCTGGAACTATTACGCCTTGTTCTGTTTCTTTTCCAGTACAATTTCTGCTTCGCTCTTGCGGACGTAGAGGGGACCGTCATAGTCCTGCATCGGAGCTGCCCCTGACTTTATTCTTTCTTCTGCCAATGCAAAAAGGCTTTCACATGCGTCGTCCTGGGGTGTAAAGCAGTGGATGGAGTAGAGGGGGGTGGATTCGTTTACTGAGTCCACAAAGTGTGCGGCTCCTGGACCGCATACCAGTACTGACTGCTCCGGGTCTATCTGCTTGAGGATTTCTTCCACCGGCAGGTCGCCTTCTTCCCTGAGTTTTTCTCCGCGGGCAAAAAAAGTATAGAAATATTCGTCTTCCTTTGATTCAATTACCGGCAGGACTGCTTCTATGGCGCTGCGGTAAGGGTAGGCATAGGCTTCAAGGGACGGAATTCCGTAGAGTGGGGTGCCGTTGGCAAGATTGAGTGCCTTGAGTGCGCTTGTTCCAAGTCTGAGTCCGGTGAAGGTTCCCGGTCCAAGTGTGACTGCGGTGTAGTCAAGCTCTTTTGGGCTTAGTTCCAGTTCCTTCATTACGTAGTCGATTGCTGGTAAAAGCTTTTCAGACTGCCTTGTTCCTATGTCCAGAACAAGCTTTACTGTGTTCAGGTCATTTTTTGCTGCTATGCTGATTTTTGAAACTGCACAGTCGATAGCCAATGCTTTCATATTGTACCTCTGTCTTCCGGCCAGTTTTTGATGGTTATGTCCCTAGAACC
>CAMNHD010000183.1 GCA_946538875.1 uncultured Treponema sp. | reverse complement strand
AATGGAAAAGAAGTTTCTTTTGATGTCAAGTTAAGCTCAATCGATGAGAATGTAAATCCTATCACAAAAGAGCCTTATCCACTGGCTTATAAAGCAAAAGGAATTATTGATCCCATACCAGCTGTAACTGGAGCAACAACAAAGTCAACTACAGTAAATATTTATTCTAACAATGACAAATTGCTGAATACAAAAAATGGCGCAACTTACACTGTAAAAGGAAAAGCTAAAGTTGAAAAATTAGGAAACGCAAGCTTTAGCTTTTGGTCATATTCTGTAGAAGAATAAACATTTTTAATTCATATTTTAGGACTCTCGATTATAGGACAGCCCTTTTATTAGCAAGAAAATATTGGAGGTTTTATGTTAGTAATTGGTATTATTCTTTTCATTATTGGTGTTATTGGAAAACTTTTTTCATCCGTAAGTCATATTACAGACTCAACTGCAAAAGCAATGGGCTGGACTGCACTAAACAAAATTGTGAGTATTTTAAGTTGGCCTTTTTTAGTAATTGGTGCTCTTTTTATTATAGGAAGTTTTTTTGGTCTATAATAAATAATACGCAAAATACACCATAGTATAAACAAAGCCCCCTTTGCAGACAGACATCCCACTGCTGCAACCGGGGCTCTGTTTTTTTGTGGTCCCCGCTTTCCAGGGCTACGGGCCAAGCCCTCCGTTGCTGCGCAATGGGCTTTGCCCACCCTTCCAATCGGGCGTAGGTTAAAAAATATTTGCTATTAGCCACATAGCATGTTAGAATAAAGAGTCTCTAGTTTTGCAAAAAGAAAGTTTATGCATCATATAAAAGTCTTGTAACAGCTAAGTACTGCCCCCGCGACGGGCACACAGGAGAAAAAAATGAAAAAGATAACACCGCTTACTGCCATTCTGTTTTGTCTGCTTGCACCATTTACCCATGCAGATGAAAACTATAAAAACGGAAACGGAACTTTAATTTATAAAAATTCATCTGATGAAAAAAATATAGAAGTCAGAAAACTGGAAATGAAGAATGTAGAAATCGGTGATTTTCTATCAGACAAAAATACGATCTATAAGACCTATGAAAAAGGCGAGCCTGTAGGTAAGCTAAACATTTGGGATGAAAAAACAATGGACATCCATGAGATGTGTGCAATTAAAGTTATAGATAAAAAAGCTTCCAGATATGACCAGAAAGGTGAAATATGGTTAAAAATTTCCGCCAGGGCAATATCAGGCTGGCTTTGTCTAGATGACAAGTGGTATAATAATCCTTATGAATACAGCAATTACGAGTTCCTTGAAACAATGCAGAGTGGCAATAAAAACTGGAATATAAGAAAACTAAATCAGTGGATTTCTGTATGGACAAATCTGAACATCCGCGACAAACCGGGACTTTCAGGAAACAAAGTGTCCATGATTAAATACGAAGGTCCTCAGTTAAACTATGAAGTTTTTGCAATAACTGAAGAAACAGAAACAATTGACGGCATTAATGACCACTGGGTTAAAATCAAATATGATGAGGATAAATACGGCTGGGTGTTTGGCGGATATGTAAGCGTAGAAAGAGGCGGTCCAAAGTATGAAATCCCCGAAGCCGAAATTGAGTTTCTTGTCGGCTGGCAGCCTTAATCGAAAAAAACAGCCACTTCCTGGTAAAAAACAAGCCGCCCCGCCGTAGAGCCCCGCAGTTGGTTGCAGCAGAGCCTGAGGCTTTGCTGCAAGCAATGAGCGTGAGCGAAGGGCGGAAGGGCGGTTATGCCAGTAAAGGACGGCGCAGAAAAAATCTAGCGGAGTGTCCAGACAAGACCAACTGAAGGCTGTACGAGGAATTTTCCTTTTATGCCAGCGGGGTCTGCCTGTGGGAGAGTTCTTGAAACAAGTGTTCCGTCTGTATCTTTGTAAGAGTCGTTTGTTGCAGTTCCGTCACCACCAGCAAGTACATAGCGGCCTGCTACATCTGCATAGAGACCAAGATGTTTTGTAAGGCGAACACCTGCATAGAGGTCGGCACCAACACTAAAAGTTGTAAGGATGCGGGCATCTGTGTAAGTGTGATCAACGGCACTGCTGTCTGTTTTGCTGGTAATAACGGTGTACTCGGAAAGTTCAAGTCCAAGCATTCCCGTAAAGCCAAGGAAAACATTATTCTTGTTTACCGGTGAAACGCCAAGTCCGAGAGAAAGGTTCTGGAAAGCACCCTGTGTTTCTGTTCCGGAAACAGTCATGCCTTTTGAAGTTGCAAGTCCTGCGGCAAAGGATGAGCGGAGGGTAAAGCCACTGTTTCCAATCCAGGTTACTGCACCCTGTCCACCATAGTTCAGCTGTGTAATAGTAGAATCAGTGTCAGTATAGTCCAGCTGAGAATATGGCATTGTTGCACCCAAAGTAAAATTCCATGTTGCACCGCGAGCAAATGCCCCCAGGGAAACTGTTGCTGTCACGAGAAGCAGTGTAAGTAGTTTCTTCATACAATCCTCCTTGTATTTCTTTTTATTATAATTCATTAAACTGAAAAATCAAACACCGATTTCAATTTTTCTGCCAGTGGGCTGGTACTGGTAATAACGGATTCCGGCTGCATTCATGAGGCGTTTTGACGCTTCCACACTGGGAGTTCCGTCATATTTGTTTATTGCATAGACAACGGTTTTTATTCCAGACTGAATTATTGCTTTTGCACATTCGTTGCAGGGGAACATGGTAACAAACATTTTGCTGCCTTCAAGGGAACCGCCGCGAAAGTTTAGTATGGCATTGAGTTCACTGTGAGTGACATAGGTGTATTTTACATCAAGCATTTCGCCTTCCCTTGCCCAGGGGAACTCATCGTCTGAACAGCCGCGGGGGAAGCCGTTGTAACCCATGGAAAGAATTTTATTGTCCTCGCTTACAATACAGGCACCCACCTGAGAATTGGGATCCTTTGAACGGAAACTTGCTAGGTGAGCAACCCCCATAAAGTATTCATCCCATGAAATATAGTCTGTTCTTTTTGTAGTAATGTTATTCATTGTCATGCCTCCATTTTATCATTCAAAGCGGGCATTCTTCAAGCCTGTGTACTCTATGCCGTTTATCTCTTCGGAAAAATATGTTCCCACAACCGTTACTATAGAATACAGTTCGGGAAAATCTTCCGGATAATTCATTTCCTTTTCCAGCCTGAACTCCAGTCCCTGTGCACAGCAGGCAGTTGCATCCTGAATGACACAGGCATATACTCTGGAACTTCCATTTACGTAAGGTTCCTGATCTTCTTTTTCATAAACATAAAACTGCCCCTTTATGCGGATTGTTTTTCCCACATAACGCTCAGGTTCTATAATCATGTTGAATATTTCTGCGTAAACCATGGTTGCACTCATTTTAGAAATGTCCAGGTCTACGTCTGAAGAAATACTTTCATTTGTTAAACCAACTTCTTCTGATTCGGTTACAGGGCTTTCTGTAAAACTAAATGACTGTGAAACCGGCAGGGCTGCATTTTTTTTACTGCAGGAAAACAAAGTGACGGCAGAGAGAAAGAGAAAAAAGAATGCGCTGTTTTTTATTTTCATCTTTTTCATTTTTTTCCGCCTGTTAAAGATACAAGGGAAGATACTGCAAAGAGAATGATGTCTACCACAACAATTGTTGAACCGACAGGAGTTCCCTTTACGATTGCAATGACCATTCCAAGAAGGGCACATACTGTAGACATAACTGCAGAACAGATTGTCACTCCCTTAAAACTTTTGCAGACCCGCATGGCAGAAAGGGCCGGGAAAATTACCAGTGCTGAAATGAGAAGGGAGCCTACAAGATTCATGGCAAGGACGATTACAACTGCAATGATTACTGCAAAAAGAAAATTGTAAAGGTTTGTGCGCAGTCCTGTTGCCTGGGCAAAAGATTCGTCAAAGGTTACGGAAAAGATTTTGTTGAACATTAAAAGGAAAACTGCAACTACTACAACACTTAAGATGATTGTGAGTATTACCTCCAGTCTGGAAAGTGTGAGGATTGAGGTAGAACCAAAGAGGGTGCTGCAGACGTCTCCAGAAATATTTGTTGAAGTAGAAAATAAATTCATCAGGAGATAGCCCACAGCAAGGGAACCCACCGAAAGCATGGCAATGGAAGCATCTCCTTTTATTTTTCTTTTTTCACCACCGCATAATAAGAGGATTGCACAGAGAATGGTTGCAGGAAGCATAAGCACCATCTCATTTTTTTTCATGCCGATTACTGCGGCAAATGCCATGGCACCAAAGGCAACGTGAGAAAGACCGTCACCAATGTAAGAGAAGCGGCGAAGAACAAGAGTTACGCCCAGTAAAGAAGAGCACAATGCAATGAGAGTTCCAGTTATGATTGCATAGCGAACAAAGGGGTATGAAAGATAATTTAAAAACTCACTCATGCACTTCCTCCTGAACCACTGTTCCAAAACTGAATCTTTTTCCGGGGGAACTGTGCAAAAACACATCCCGTGAATTAAAGAGAG
>CAMNHD010000182.1 GCA_946538875.1 uncultured Treponema sp. | reverse complement strand
CGGGGGGTTATGAGGCCCATGTCTTTGAGGACTTTTAAATGGTGGGAAATTGCTGGCCGGGAAAGTTTTGCGCTTTCTGCCAGGTCGGTGACATTTATGCCGTTTTCCCCTGCGGCGGCTATGTCAACAACCAGCTGCTGGCGGAATTCGTCGCCTAAGGCAATGAACATAGGCAGGCAGGAGTGCAGGATTTCTCTTGTGCGGTGAAGTTCTTCTTTGGTTACTATCATTTTTCCTCTATATAATAAAGTCGCTTTTTGTCTTTGTCAAACCTTGCGGGCGATTTTTATTTGTTTTTTTCAGAAATTCTATTGACGATTATAATTAAAATCATTATGTTTGTTAATATGTTTAAGCGTTTAAGTAATTAAACATTCAAACACTTTAACAAAATATTTTCTACGGTTTTTGGAGGCATTCATTTATGAACTTTGCCAAAAAATTTTTTAGACACCCCCGCCTGATTATAGGCTTGTGCCTGGCAATCACCGGCGTGCTGGGATTTTTTATCAAGGATCTGGCGATTGACAATTCCATCCGCCAGTTTCTTCCGCAAAAAGACGCGTCTTATACACGCCTCTCCCAGACCGAGGAGCAGTTCGGCAGCATGATGGTTATCGGTGTGAGCCTGGAGGCAAAAGACGGCTCCATACTGACTCCAGAATACATTGACATTGTGCGTGAGATTACAGACAAGACCCTTGAGCTTAGGGAAGTTTCCGATGTTGATTCCCTTACCCACATTGACTATGTCTGCGAGGAAGAGGGGGCTGTCTCTGCAAGCCAACTTATTCCCGAATCTTACACCGGCTCACAGGAAGACATTGAGCTGCTCAAAAGCCGACTTAGCGAATGGGATGACATGTACAACCGTGTCCTTGTAAACGACGACATGACCGGCACCCAGCTGCAGATTACCCTGGCTTCCTACGACAAAGATTATGAAAAGGAGAGGGCTGCGGGCCTTGGCAAAAGAAAAATCCGCTCAGAGGCAGAGATGCAGGAAGGGGTTCTTGACGACGTGACGAAGATTGTAAACAGCGCCGCTGAAGGCCACAATCTTGACGTTAAGATTTACGGCAACCCGGTGGTGATGCAGAACTCCCGTCTTTTTATGCTTACTGACCTTACCCGCCTTATTCCCCTAGTAATAGTGGTGGTGCTCCTGTCGCTTTACTTCAGCTTCAAGACTTTGGACGGAACCCTGCTGCCGCTGATTACTGTTGTCATGGCTACCAGCTGGACAATGGGCCTGATGGCTCTTTGCCGGGTAACTTTCACCCTTGTGTCTTCGGTAATTCCTGTCGCACTCATCGCAGTCGGCTCGGCTTACGGCATCCACGTGCTGACCCACTACTATGTGGCACTGGACATGACCCAGGGTGAGCTTGACAAAGACAAGTACAGGGAAGCTGTTTTCAGCGGTCTGCACGAGGTTATGAGCGCGGTTCTTTTGGCAGGAATCACCACAATCATCGGATTCATCTCCCTGATTTCCAGCCCCATCGCTCCCCTTCACAGCTTTGCGGTCTTTACTGCACTGGGAGTGTTGATTTCCCTTGTGCTTGCCATAACATTCATTCCGGCAATTCTTCTGCTCAAGAACTATAAAAAAGTCATGGCAAGCCGCAGCAAAAAGCTCAGCCTGAGCGAAAAGCTGGCAAAAAAATTGGAAAGGGCAAAACGCTTGCGCGGCGGCAAAACTGAAGCGGAAGCCCAAGGAGACACCCTCTACAGCATCTATCATTTTTTCTGCGGTTCAAAACCGAGGCTTTACCTTTCCATAGTGGTAATGGTGGCCATCTCCTGCATTGGTCTTAAGATGCTCCACATAGACACGGCCCTGGTGAACTACTTCCCCAAAGACTGTGCCATGAGGCAGGACATGGACTACATTGACAAGCAGTTTGCAGGAACCAACAGCCTTTATCTTAATGTCAAGGGTCCCGAAAAAGGCTCACTTACCAACCCGGAGATTCTTAAGGCAGTGGATGATTTGCAGAATTATTTGGAAAAGGAATTCCCTGATGTGGGCAAGATTGTCTCTTTTACGGACTTTGTAAAGAGAATAAATCAGGTCTGGCATGTTCCTGTTACCAGTGGGGACGGGGCTTTGCAGAGCAATGGAGATTGGCAGAGCAATGATTCTTTGTTAAGCGACGACACTTTGCAGAGCGATGGCTCTTTGCTAAGCGACGGGGCTTTGCAGAACAGGGGCGGCTTGGCAAATGGCGACAATCTTCTGCAAAGCGATGAGGCTTGGCAGAGCGACGACAGCTTTGCGGACTGGGGCGATGATTGGCAAAGCGACGATGACTTTGCGGACTGGGGCGACGGTTGGGAAAGCGACGATGCTTTTGCAAACGACGCAAGCTTAGCAGACACCAGCGCATCTTTGCAAAGCGACAGCGCTTTGCAAAACACTCCCGCAAGCTGGACAGACCCCAACACCGCCTACGCCCAAGCCCTGGAACAGCAGGTAACAGTCGAGCAGGTAATCGCATTGCTCAACAAGGCATACATCGCAGCAGGAGGAAAAACAGCCAAGGCCGAAGACATAGTTGAAGCCTTGCAAAAAGAAGTCAACTACAACGGAAGCGCCTACTACGAGATTCCCTACGATGCGGCAAAGTACCCGGTAGCCAGCCGCCAGGAGCTTGCCGGTGTGGTTCAAGGCTACCTCACATTGCTTTCAGGTTCCCTGGACCGCTTTTTGGACGACGACATGAATCCCCAGATTATGCGCATCACAGTGCAGCTGAGAAACCACTCAACGCAGACAACCGGCGCAATAATCGCGGCAGCCCAAAACTTTGCAAAGGAACATTTCCCCCAGGGCTACAGTCTGGAAGCAACCGGCACCGCAGAGATGGAATACACAATGACAAAGATGATTGTTTCCAGCCAGCTGACAAGCCTCCTGATTTCACTCCTCTGCGTGTTCGCAATCATCGCAATAGCATTCAAGAGCGGCTGGGCAGGATTGCTCGGTGCAGTTCCCCTTGCCCTTGCCATCATCCTGAACTACATGGTCATGGGCTTTGCGGGAATCAACCTGGACCTGGTGACAAGCATCATTGCGTCAGTTGCAGTCGGCGTGGGAATAGATTACACAATCCACTTCCTTACCACCTACAAAGAAGAGCGGGCAAAGAGCGATGACTTGGAACTAGTGACTCGGATGACCTTCCGAAAGAGCGGCCACGGAATCGTAACAAATGCCCTTGCCGTGGGACTAGGCTTCCTGGTTCTCTGCTTCAGCAAGTTCGTGGTCCTGCGCTACATAGGAATCCTTGTTGCCATAGTTATGTTCACATCAAGCTTCCTAGCCATGACCGTAATCCCCGGCTTCCTGAACATGTACAGCCCGAAGTTCATCAGCAGGGAGAAAAAATAAAATACCATGAAGGGGGAAGTCTCCCCCTCGCGCCCACTACGTTGGTCGCTACCCCCTCTGCGGGGACACCCCGCAACGCCCCGAAAAAAATTTTCTGAGAAAGATTTTTTTCTTCAACATGAATCCGCTTTGCAAATTCGTGGGAACACAAAACAGAACTTATTTTTAAGGAGATAAACTTATGAAAAGAACAACAAAACTTACACTCTTAGCCCTAACCCTTGCCGCACTGAACACAGCCGCCTTCGCCGATGAAAGGGGAGACGAAATCATGAAGCAGGTTGCAGATTTCAAGAAGCCGTCCTTTTCCCAAAGCCAGGTGATTATGACCCTGGAAGACAAAAACGGAAACAAGGAAGCCCGTCAGATAATCGAATACGGAAAAGAATCCGGCGGCAAAACCTACGTGGTCATGGACTTCAAGGGACCTGCATCAGTAAAAGACACCCGCTTTTTGCAGGCCACAAACAAAAACGGCCCCGATGACAAATTCATTTACCTGCCCGCATTAAAATCAGTGCGCCGGGTAAACTCCAGCGAAGGCTCCAAGTCCTTCATGGGTTCAGACGCAACCTACGACGACCTTACCACCCGCGACCTTTCCGAAGACCAGCACATCTACCTGCGTGACGAATCCGTAACAGTGGAAAGCGGAGTAAGCTACGACTGCCACGTCATCAAGGAAATTCCCCTCAACAAAAAGTCAAGTCAGTACAACTACCGCATGGTCTGGGTTGACAAAAAGACAATGTATCCGGTCCACACGGAGATGTACGACAAAAACGACAAGCTGCTAAAAGTCCTGGAAGTCCTCAGAATCGAAAAAAAAGACGGCTACGACATGCCCATGGAAAACAAGCTCAAGAACGTTCAGACCGGCCACAGCACAAGTCTCAAGATTCTTAAAGTCGCAGTAGACAAGCCGCTGCCCGACCGCGTCTTCACCCAGTCATTCCTCAGCACAGGAAAATAAAAAAACTGTCATTGTCGGACACAACAACTGTCATTGCCGGGCTTGACCCGGCAATCTTTTAACATTCATTCAGGACAAGAATCATGAAAAACACAAAGAAATTATTTTTATCC
>CAMNHD010000181.1 GCA_946538875.1 uncultured Treponema sp. | reverse complement strand
TCACATTGTCCAGTACGTTTTTCCAAGGCAGGAGCCTGTGTTCCTGGAATACCATTCCGCAATCTGGTGAAGGGCCTTTTACCGGTTGGCCGTTTCTTGTAACGGTGCCGTCGGAGTAGGATTCTAGACCTGCAATAATCTTTAAAAGTGTACTTTTGCCGCAACCTGAGTGACCGACAATTGTGATGAATTCCCCTTCATTGATTTCAAGATTTATGTCACGGAGAACTTCAAATGTTTTTTGGTCTACAGTGTACGTTTTGTTCAAATGGTCTATAGTCAATATTGCCGCCATTTTAATCCTCCGTCAGACTGCCTGCTTTTTTTTCTGCCATGGAGTTATCGAGTTGAAAATTACGGACAGAAGCTTGTCCATCAGAACTCCTATTACTCCAATGATTAACATACAGACAATGACAATATCACTTCGCATAAGAGACCGTGCATCGCTCAGCCTGTATCCTATGCCGCTTGATGAAGCAATCAGTTCTGCTGCAACAACAGCCATCCATGAACTTCCCAAACCAAGCTTCAGGCCTACCAGAATATTTGGCAGTGCATGCGGAAGATACACTTTTGTAAAGGTCTTCCAGCGGCTTAGTTTGTAGAGCTGGGCAAGCTCGATGTAGCCTTGCGGTGTTGAAGAAATTCCACTTAGAGTGTTTGTCATTATCGGGAAGAAAGCTGCAATGACAATAATCACAGTTTTGGAAAATTCTTTAATGCCGCACCAGAGAATAATCAATGGAATCCATGCGATGTTTGGAATCTGTCTGATGGCAGTTGTTGTCAGATGGAAAAGACTCCAGACTGTCTTTGACATTCCCATCAATGTTCCAAGTATTATTCCTATCAAAATCGAAGCGCCGTAACCTCGGAGTACGCGGATCAAGCTTATGGATAAATCCTTCTGCAGGGTTCCCTTTTGCCATAGTTCCTTGAAGGCGCTGCCGACTTTGGAAATACGCGGCAGTATACTTGGCGAAACTTCCGTAAAGTGTGTTGCGTAGAACCACAGAATGAGGACTATGAACGGTATTACTATGCTCAGCAATATTTCTTTTGTCTTTTTCATATCTGCCTCTTCGCTTACGGGGTAAGGCCAAGTTCCTGATACGCTTTTAGAATGTATGTATTGTCTACAAATCCGTGAACATCTTTTTCCGTATAAATTCTTCCGATGGATTTGAAGTAGTCGTAAACATTCTGAGCTCTCTTAATCTCTTCTTCTGTTACGACCGGATGCAGTGTGGAGAATGTTCCGTCTTTGTTAAACTGCTCTTTTGCATAATCTGGGTAAGGGCCGAGTGTTCCGCCTGAAACTACACCGTAGAATTTTTCTGGATTCTTTTTCGCCTCGAATCTTGCGCGGATTATTGCTTTGCTGAATGCGACTCCAAGCTGGGGATTTTTCTTGAGGAACTTCTTGTTTCCCAAAAGCAGAAGCTGGGAATCCCATTCCGGCTTTTCCTTGGTGGTAAAGATGATGTCAAGTTCTCCGCCCTGAGCGAGCTTGTAGAGTGTGAAAATGCTTCCGAACGCGATATCCGCGTTTCCTGTAATTACTGCCTGCGCTGCATTTGCAAGTGACAGATTTGCAGTGCTGAATTGAGTGTCGGATATACCGGCTTCTTCAAAATACTTGGCATAGAGGAAATGCGCATTTGTTCCTATGTTGACTGCCACGGTTTTTCCGATAAAATCTGAGGGCGACTTTTTTGAACTGCCTTTTTTCACGACTGCTCCCAAAGTGTTGCTGGCCAAATCTTCTCCAATCCAGACAGAACCTATATTGTTTGCGTATCCTGTCAGTGCTGGGACATCTCCGATATAAGCAAACTCAAGTTCATTTGCAAAAATTGCCTCGTTGACTGCCACCCCGTTTTCAAAGGTCAGGTATTCAACCGTGTAACCGAACTTGGCAAATTCTTCTTCAAAGAAGCCCAACTCTTTTGCTACTGCTATTCCTCCCTGGAATGATCTGGTACTGCCACCGCTTGCGCTTCCGATGTGTATGACTTTTTTGGGTTTTGCACTTGCTGCCTGAACTGCAAACAAGGCAAGAGCCGCTGTAAATGCTAAAATCTTTGAACTGTTTTTCATATTCTTCTCCTGCTGAATTTTCGGTTTGGTAAAAGGCCTTGAGTTTTGCATCAGGACCTTTTACAGTTTTTTTGTTATTTTAGACCGCCGCCTTGACGCTCGGAATGATTTCCACAGGCTTTTCCCAGGGGAGGGCTTCTCCGTCAAGCTGGTACAAGTGTGAAATAGGATTGTTGTCGCTGCGGGTGTAGTAGTAATCTTCGTAAGAAATATTGTTCTTGCGGAGAATCTTGTATGTCTTTTCTATAAGATCCTGGTGCCATGAAGTTTCCGGTGAGCGGTGTCCTTCAAGCGCGCTTCCGATGCACGGCTTCCAGATTGAAGGTTCCACTACAACGCCAAGGGATGCCAGTGTTTCAATGCCTTCAAGAACAGAGCTCTTGTCCTCCAGACCACCCACGAACAGTGAACGGACCTTTCCCCTTCCGAAAACTTCAACTTCGTGCTTGAGAGTCCGCAGCCAGTTTTCACGTCCGCCGCAGAACTTTTCTTTTCCCGGACAGATGTACTTGAACATATCTTCATCCCAGACTTCCATGTTGGTTGCAATGTGCTGGTAACCTGCATCTTTGTATCGTTCTATCACGCTGAGATCTTCCGGTGCACCGACACAGGCCATTCCGTGAATGTCATCTTCTGCAATGTCCTGTTCCTTTACTGCTTCGATTACATCAATGTAATACTCCACTTCGCGGCGTTCAGGGACAAAACCTCCGGTAAGGTTGAATCCGTGGAAGCCTTCGTGGTAAGCGGCTGCAATTGTTTCGGCAATCTGCTTTGGATTTTTCCACTCAATGTTGTCCACCTTTTCAAAACGGCGCTTGGTGTCGTTGATGTTGCAGAACAGACAGTCCAGTCCCTTGTCCTTGAGGGAACATTCGTTGGAATAAGAAATCTGGAGCCTTCCGTGTGACTGTGACTGGGCAATGCGGCTCATGTCTTTTCCGTCACTGGTGATTTTGTTGTAATAGGCAGGCTTCCTTTCCAGTTCAATTTCTTCTGCAAAGTCTTTTCCGTCTCCGCGGATAAGATAATACTTTTGTCCCTGGGCAACGATTTTTAATTCGGCATTGGGATTCCAATAAAGGCGGATGAAAAATCCTGAATTCTTGAACCTGAAGCCGGCCGGCATTTTTGTTTCGGTGTAGCTCTTGAAGTTCCAGTCAAACAGACAGCGGACCTGTTCAAGATAGGTGTTCTGGTAATCCAGATCCTTGAACAAAGAGATATCCATGTCCACACCTTCATTTTCAATTTGAATCTGTACTGCAACCTGTTCCAAACCCTGTTCACGTGTAATTGCCATAATATTCTCCTATAATTTTATATTAAAGATGGATTTCCTTTGCTGCCTGGACATAGAAGGAATTGTCTACAGAACCTCTTACGTCAAAGTCACCTTCAACTCTTCCGACTGATTTCAGCAGATTATAAAGATCCTGAATTTTATTAATCAGTGGTGTCTTGATTTCTGGAGAAAATTCCTGTGGATTGTAAAGCTTCGCTCCAAGTACGGGATATTCTGTAATCAAGCGGCCAGAATAAATGTCATAGTTTTCATCCGGATGATTTTTGAATTCTTTGTCTGCACGGATTAATGCCTTGAGGTATGCAACTCCGGCCTCATGGTTTTTCTCAAGAAATTTTTTATTGGCAACAACCAGTGACTGAGCCGACCAGTCTGCCTTTTCTGCTGTATTGTAAATCAGATTTGCTTCGCCCCGCTCAACAATCGGCAGCAGGTTTGTGGCGTTTCCGAAAACCACATCAACATCTCCGGTGATGACTGCAATTGATCCGTTGTGGATAGTCATGTTGACGATGTTCACTGAATCTTTTGAAATATGGTACTCTTCAATGAAGTTTTCAAAGAGCTGCTGGGCATTTGTTCCCAGGTTGAGAGAAACCGTTTTGCCGACAATTTCTTCCGGGCGTGTGATTCCTGATTTTTTGCTTGAAACAATTGCAAGCGGCTGGGACGGGACATTCGAGGCAATCCACACATCGCCGATGTTGTTCCTGAATCCTGTTACTGCCGGGACATCGCCGATTATACTGATGTCGATGTCTCCTGAAAGCAGCGCTTCGTTTACAGCTACACCGTTCTGGAAAGTGTTGTATTCAACTTTCCAGCCAATCTTTTCCAATTCTTCGTCAATAAATTTGTTTTCCAGAGCGACATTTGTAAGTCCGTAAAAAGGTTTGCCCTCTCCGGCAGAACTTCCGATGCGAAGAATTTTGTTTGACCCTGCACTTGTGCCGTCATTTCTGGTGCATGAGACAGCTGCAGATAAAAATAATGTTGCTGCGACCATCCGCAGTACGTTAAGTTTCGTTGTTCTCATAGTATTCTCCTATAAAAAAAAGAGGTTTCAGGTGTATACCTAAAACCTC
>CAMNHD010000180.1 GCA_946538875.1 uncultured Treponema sp. | reverse complement strand
TGAAGGAAGCCGCAACAAGGACTTTGACTACATAATGCTTGCAGGACCGGAAGGTCTTTCCTACAATGACATAGGAAGCCGCACAGCAATACAGGAACGCTCCTACTTCAAGGCAATCATGAAGGAAGGCAAGGACAAGTTTATCGACGATCCTGTAATCTCAAAGACCACAGGACAGCCTGTAGTACACATAACAAGGGCCGTCAAGCAGAACGGCAGGACAGTGGCAATGCTTGCCGGAGTGGTCAACATACACACAATCACCGCCATCACCAATACGCTCAAGGTGGGCCAGTCCGGCTATTCCTGGATTCTTGCAAGTGACGGAACGGTTATAGCCCATCCCAACAAGGACTTCATCATGCAGAAGAATTTCATCACAGGACTTTCCTCCGGTTTCCAGGACCTTGCGGTAGCCTCAAAGGAGATTGCCGACGGCAAGACCGGTGAAACCTGGGTGACAGGTCTCAGCGGCAACAAGGAACTTGTCACATACACGCCGATTCCATACACACCCTGGGGACTTGCGCTTTCCATACCTCAGGCAGAAATCCAGGACACAGTTGGAAAAATCCGCAGCAGGATGATTCTCTTCGGAACCATAGCCGTGCTTGGAACCGTATTCATAGTGGCATTCATGATATTCTTCTCCCTCAAACCCCTGGGCATAGTGCGCAATGCAATCACCGGCATCGCTTCGGGCAACGCGGACCTTACGCAGCGCATCAACATCAATTCCAACAACGAGATTGGACAGGTTGTCCATGGCTTCAACAGCTTTACGGAAAAACTTCAGTCAATCATCGGGGACGTAAAGAATTCCAAGGATGACCTGAGTGTAGCTGGCGAAGACATGAGTGCGACAGCCCAGGACACAGCAGCCGCCATCACCCAGATTATTGCCAATATCGAAAGCATGAAGAGCCAGATTATGCAGCAGAGTGCAAGCGTCGAAGAAACAGCCGGTGCCGTCAACCAGATTGCCTCCAATATCGAATCCCTGGAAAACATGATTTCAGACCAGTCAAGCGGTGTGGCACAGGCTTCTGCCGCCGTTGAACAGATGATAGGCAACATCTCTTCCGTAAACACATCGGTGGACAAGATGGCAGACTCCTTCACAAGTCTGCGCGACAATGCACAGCTCGGATTCTCAAAGCAGCAGGATGTGAACGACCGCATACAGCAGATAGAAAACCAGTCGGAGATGCTTCAGGAAGCCAACGCCGCAATCAGCGCCATCGCAGAGCAGACAAACCTTCTTGCCATGAACGCCGCCATAGAAGCTGCACATGCAGGAGAGGCAGGAAAAGGCTTCTCGGTTGTAGCGGACGAAATCCGCAAACTCTCGGAAACTTCCACATCACAGTCCAAGACAATCGGGGACCAGCTCACCAACATCAAGGAATCAATCCAGAGCGTAGTGGAAGCCTCCAACGAAAGCAGCCGGGCCTTTGAATCAGTCTCCCAAAAAATAGAAGACACCGACCAGCTCGTCATGCAGATAAAGGCAGCCATGGACGAGCAGAATTCCGGTTCAAGGCAGATCAGCCAGGCTCTGCACGCCATGAACGACAGCACTATACAGGTACGTAATGCAAGCCAGGAGATGACAGAAGGCAACAAGGCCATCCTTGAAGAAGTAAAGCGCCTTCAGGATGCAACCGGTGTGATGAAGGAAAGCATGAACGAGATGACTAACGGTGCCCGTAAAATCAACGAAACCGGTGTCGCCCTGGAAAACATTGCCGAAAAGGTCAAGGGCTCAATCACCATAATTGGCAATCAGATTGACCAGTTCAAAGTCTAAGCAGACCGGCATTCTGTATATCCGGCGGAAGCAGTCAGGCCTACGCCGGGGTGGAGGGGCGCCGGGCTGCATGAAAAAATCAATGCCTTGACAGCGCTTTTCCAAAGATTTACACTCAAGCACATGAACGCCGAGACTTCAGAAATCACGATCCGCAGTGCCCATCCAAAAGATGCGGCGGCTCTGCTTGCGATCTACGCCCCCTATATTCTGGGCACTTCAGTAACTTATGAATGCAAGGTTCCCTCTGTCAGGGAATTCCGAAAGCGCATACGCTCTGTCCTAAAGGCTCATGTCTATCTTGTTGCCGAACTGGACGGACGTATCGCAGGTTATGCCTATGCTGCGAAATTCCATGCCCGCAAGGCCTTTGAACGCTCGGTGGAGATTTCTATCTATCTGGAACAGGGCATAAGGCACAGGGGTTTAGGCACAAGGCTCTACACTGCACTTGAGCAGCAGCTCAAATCAAAGGGCTTTACTACTGCATACGCCCTTATTGCTTCCACTCACCGCATTCCTGACGAATACCTTAGCCCGGCAAGTATCCGCTTTCATCAAAAGATGGGCTTCCATCCGGCTGGCCGCATATTGAACTGCGCATACAAATTCGGCCGGTGGTACGATATGGTCTACATGGAAAAACACCTTGTTGATTTTTCGGATGACTGTCCTAGTCCGGAAGAAGCCGTTGACGGATACACACGCGACCGTATACCGCTTGGCATTCCTCTGGAAAGGGGCAAGATTCAGGATGCATACGAACTTGTGGTTCACATCTGCCTCTTTAACAAGGATGGTAAGATGCTGATTCAGCACAGGAGCGAAACAAAGAGATGGTGGGCCGGATTCTGGGATTTTTCTGCGGCTGGTGCGGTGGACTATGGGGAGCAGAGCGCTTCCGGCGCCATGCGCGAGATTCGGGAAGAGCTTGGCATAAGCGTGACTCTTGACAGGCCTGTTCTTACAAGGCACTATCAGCGTGGATTCGGGGACTTTTATGTTGAGCTTGTTGACATTGAATTGAGCGACTGTACTCTGCAGGAAAATGAAGTTCAGGAAATAAAGTGGGCGGATTGCCAAGAGGTCAAGGATATGATGTCACGTGGGGAATTCTGCACTTACTCCACTCACCTGATTGACCTGCTGTTTGAGTTTGCGGCGGTAAAGCTGCATGGTGACTCTTAGCGGTGGCGTGCACAGTCGGCAAAGCAGTGCCCGCTTACAAAAGCAGTGCCCGGTCAGCGGTGGCGTACTCGTATGGCAGAGGCCACTGCCACACAGATTACTTTTTGCTGTTAAAGACAATAGCCGCAATGGCACCAGGAATCCAACCTGCAAGAGTAAGAATGGCAGTCAGCAAAACTGCTCCACACCCCTTGTCAAGAACAGCCAACGGCGGGAATATAATACACAAAATAGCTCTTCCGCATCCCATAAATATACTCCTATAAAAAGTCAAGCCAAAAAAAGGCTGCCGGTCACGTAAGCAACCAGCGGTGGCGTCCGCAGTCACAAAAGACGTGCGCAGAACAGCTCCACGGATTTTTCTCAAGAAAACCCGCAGAGCCCAGCTGTAATTGCAATAGCCGCAAGCTTGCGCTTGCTCTTCGAGTTTTCCAGAGGAAAACTCGACTCTACCCAATCACAAACACAAATTATTTCTGTGCAAGAATTGCAATGCCAGGAAGTGTTTTTCCTTCCAGGAATTCAAGTGAGGCTCCACCGCCAGTAGACACATGGCTCATCTTGTCAGCAAGATGGAACTTGTTTACAGCAGCAACAGAGTCACCGCCACCAACGACAGTCATGGCACCGTTGCCAGTAGCATCAGCCACCAGGCGTGCAACAGTCTCGGTTCCCTTGGCAAAAGCATCGAACTCGAACACACCCACAGGGCCGTTCCATACAATAGACTTGGCAGTAGAAATAACTTTCTTGTATTCCTCGATAGTCTTAGGACCAACATCCATAGCCATCAAGTCAGCAGGAATGTCAGCACCGTCAATGGCAACAGGCTTTGCATCAGGGCTGAACTCAGCAGCACCAACATGGTCAACCGGCAGAAGAATCTTCACGCCCTTAGCCTCTGCATCAGCCAGAAGCTTCTTTGCTGTGTCAAGGAAATCATCCTCAACCAGAGACTTACCAATGCTGTGTCCCTGAGCCTTAAGGAAAGTATATGCCATACCGCCGCCGATAACCAGGGCAGAAGCATTCTTCAACAGGCTTTCCAAAACAGCAATCTTGGAAGAAACCTTAGCACCGCCGATGATAGCAACCTGTGGCTTAGGAGGATTGGTCACCATAGGCTCGATGTACTTAACTTCCTTTTCCATCAGGAAACCGCCGACCGGCTGAGTTGACATGAACTTAGCGATAGTAGCGGTAGAAGCCTGATCACGGTGAGCAGTACCGAAAGCATCGTTGACAAAAATGTCGCCATAAGTAGCAAGTTCCTTAGCCATAGTCTCGCGCTCAGCATCAACCTTGCTTGTTTCCTCAGGGTGGAAGCGGACATTCTCCAGCATTGCAACAGCACCTTCAGGAAGAGCGTCGATTGCAGCCTTCTGACCAAGAGCGTCAGGCAGGAAAGTGACATCCTTACCAAGCTTTGCGGCAAAATACTCCACAACAGGCTTCATGCGGTTCTTACCGTTGATGAACTTTTCCTTGTCAGCCTCAGTGAACGGCTTACGGGCCTTCTCAGCCTTT
>CAMNHD010000179.1 GCA_946538875.1 uncultured Treponema sp. | reverse complement strand
GGTATTGTATTCTGCAGCGGGGTAAAGTCCTTTACAGTCCTGGGACAAAAGTAAAAATGTCCGATTTGTTTGATCAAGCCAGTTTCTGGTCTGAGTATTCAGACTATAAGGCAAAGTTTATGCCGGATATTTGTCTCAAGGATTTTAGCGCGGAACTTTTTCCCCTGATTGATTCCACCAATTCCGAATTGCTGAGGCGCCTTGCTTCAGCGGCATCGTCCGGCAAGGTTCTAGGTAGACAGCTTGTGGCGGCGGCAGAACAGAGTGCTGGGCGTGGCAGGGTGGGGCGCCGGTTTTACTCACCGGAGAACAACGGCATCTATTTTTCATTCTGCGAAACCCCGGAGGGTGGCCTTAGGGATGCGTCGTTTTATACAGCGTCTGCTGCAGTGGCAGTCTGCCGGGCGGTTAAGAATGTGTGCTCCAAGGAATGCGGTATAAAGTGGGTGAATGACGTTTATCTTGATGGGAAAAAAGTCTGCGGAATTCTTGCCGAAGGTTATATGAATCCTTGTACACAGAGCATGGACAGTATAGTGGTGGGAATCGGAATAAACCTGCGCCTGGATAGAAGTGTTTTTACTACTGAGGCTCTGCGTAATCTTGGCAATGCCGGAGGCCTGGAAAGTTCTACCGGCGCCGTGGAAAAAATCAGCCGTACAAAACTTCTTGCGGCCTGCATCTGCGAACTTTTTGCCATCATAGATTCAGAGCAGCCGTTCATGGAGGAATACAGGAGCCGTTCCATACTGGGTGGCAAAACCGTTCAGGTAACTCCGCTGGCAGGAAATTCAACCCAGACATACAGTGCAGTGGTTCAAGGCATAAGCGACGATGCAGGCCTCATTGTGCTGACACAGGACGGCACCACAAAGATTCTGCGCTCAGGCGAGGTCTCACTGCACGGTTCTGCCGTCTAAGAATTACGCAGTTCGCAAAGAATCATGCTGTACATGTCATAGTATGCGAGTCTCTTTTCCTTACAAAGGGCCGCCACTGACTTGTATTCCGGGTAAGTGCGCCTTGTTCCGTCAGGGAGAATCACTTCCTTTACGTCAACAGTACCTAGACTTGTCTCCACCTGCCTGAGTTTGCGTTCAAGAACAGACCGCTCGTAAGCCATGCGCCTTATACCGATTGTCGTAGTGTCCGCAAAGATGATTGCTTCTAATTCCGCAATTTTTTCCCGTGAGCAGACAACGTTCAGCACGTAACCGGGTCTGTTTTTTTTCATCATGCAGGGAATGTAGTGCACATCGTATGCTCCAGCCTGGAACAATTTTTCCATAACGTAACCCAGCTGTTCCCCGGTGCTGTCGTCTATATTGGATTCAAGCTTCCATATTATACCGTCACCGTCAGAGGTTTCTTCCCTGACAGAAAAAATCCTCAGCATGGAAGGTCTTGTGTATTCACGTTTGCCCGCTCCAAGACCGGTACCCAAAACCGTGAATTTCTGAGGCAGGACAAAAGACGGCTGTATTGCCGCAAGAAAAGCGGCGCCGGTTGGTGTGATGAATTCCCCATGATCCGGAATAAACGAAAGCTCCAGTTTGTAGGAAGCAGCAATGTTTGCCACTGCAGGTACCGGGATGGAAAGAAGCCCATGTTGAGAGCGGATTGTGCCCTGTCCTTCACAGAGATTCTTTACGTAGACCTTCTGCGGATTCAGGCTGGTGTAAGTGACGGCAAGCGCAATGACGTCAACAATTGAATCAATGGCTCCCACTTCGTGAAAATGCACCTGCTCCGTCGGAATGCCGTGGGCCTTTGACTCAGCCTGTGCAAGTATAAGAAAGATTTTTTTTGCAAGGGCGTTGGCCTGGTCTGTCATTTCTGTGCGGTCGATTATGGAATTTATTTCAGTTAGGCCGCGGTGTTCGTGGTGATGGCCGTGGCTGTGCTGTTCTTGCGCCTCATGGTGTTCATGGGTATGGGGGGCTTGATGTGCTTGGTGATGTTCAGACTCACCGTCATTATGAATCTCATGTCCGGAACTGTTGCCGAACAGATACTGCATGTCGTGGTCATGGTTCTCATGCTCAAGAATCACATCAAAGTCACAACATGCAATGCAGCTTTTCTTTACCTGCGAAATTTTTACGGAAAAGCCCTCTGCGGGAATAGAGTCAAGAGTTTTGATAAGGGCATCCCTGTCAGCGCCAAGGTCAATCATTGCGGCAACAGCCATGTCTCCGCTTATTCCAGAGGTGCAGTCAAAGATTAATGAATTTCTTTCCATTATTTTCTCCCAAGAGTTTCATTCATAGAGCCTGTGCGGTAACCGCTCAAATCAAGTGTAACATAAGTAAAGCCCAGCTCCTTCAGTGTGTCAGTAATTTCAGTCCTGTGCTCAAGCGCCAAATCAAGACAGTCAGGAGTAAGCTCAATGCGCGCAAGATTTCCGCCGTGGATGCGGACACGCCCCTGCCTGACTCCAAGCCCAAAAATATAACGCTCAGCTTTTTCCACCATGGCAAGTTTTTCCTGTGTGATAGATTCCCCGTACGGGATACGGCTTGCAAGACATGCCATGCTCTGTTTGTCCCATGTGCCAAGACCAGCCGCCTTGGAAAGTACTCTGATTTCGGCCTTGGTGAATCCATGCTCCATAAGCGGACTCTTTGCGCCCATCTCCTGGACTGCCTTGAACCCTGGCCTGTAATCCCTGGTGTCATCCAGATTGCTGCCTTCAAGAACGTAGGAAATTCCATGGCTCCGGGCAGTTTCCAGAATCTTCCGCAGAATATGTGTTTTGCAGAAATAACAGCGGTCAGGCGGATTGCTTGAAAACTGATCCACACTAAAAATGTCAAAGTCAAGCTGAATGTATGGAATATTGTGTAGGGAACAGAATGCGTGAGCCTCTTCAAGTTCTGTCTCAGGAATTACATCAGATTTTACCGTAATGGCAAGAGCCTTGTCCCCAAGGACTTCATGGGCAGTATGCAGAAGAAAAGTTGAGTCGACGCCGCCGGAAAAGGCAACCGCCACGGCACCCATTGAACGGAGTGAATCCTTTAGGGAATTCATTTTTTTTAAAAGTTCTTCCTGAACCATATAAGCTCCTTATATATTGTATACAATAAGATTGTGTCATAAAAAGGGTCTTGTGTCAATCTTCCATGAGTTCCAGATGGAAAACATGCAGGAAACTTTGACCGTTTTTTTACCGGTCCAGGAAGCAGAAGAAATCAGAAGCGGTGAACCTTGGATTTATCGACAAGAGAGGCACTGTGTTCCGCAAGCTTTCCCGACGGCATTCCAAGAGCAAGAATGGCCCCAACCTGGTAATTAGCGCCAAGCCCAAAGATTTCCCGGATGTAGTCCCCGGAAGCTTTTCCGTCTGCAGTGAAACGGTTCCTGCACTGTACCCAGCAGTTCCCGATTCCAAGATCCGTAGCCTGGAGCATCATAAACGACATTGCAACAGACGAATCTTCCACCCAGACGTCAGAAACATTTTCGTCTGCGCAGACAACCACACAGGCATCTGCATCCGCCAGCATCTGTGAGCCGGACTGTTTTGCCTCCGCAAGCTTTGTTAAAAGAGCCTTGTCCTGCACAAGCAGAAACTCCAGCGTTTTTTTCCCACGGCTTGTGGGGGCAAGAAGCGCCGCTTCCAAAACCTTCTCCAGTTTTTCTACAGGAATATGCTCTCCAGAATAAGAACGCGTGCTGCGCCTTGCAAGAACAGTCTGAGTAAAATCCATAAGAACCTCCAGTGTAGACACCCTAATTTTTTACCAGCCGAACCACTGTGCCGCAGTCTGGTCGGCAATCTGAATCAGAATCACAAGCGGATTGTCCAGAAAGTTTGAATAATTGTAAGACTCGCTTTCCGAAAGATCCGAGAATCCCATGTGCCGGCTTATAGCCTCAAGAACATGCCGCTTTTTGATATAGCCCGGCATGATTTCCAGCAGCTTGAGGACAGATTCGTTACCGTGACCAAGATTGCGGAGGTCCAGGCGGGTTTTGTACATTGGCTTTTTAATCCAGTTCCCGAACAAATCCTTAGTGTTGCGGTATTCAATTTTGTAAGAGTCAGCCTTGCAGAAGTCATGCGTGATTGCAGCGACAAAAATGTCTTCGGCCGTAATCACATACTTTTCGCAGTTGGGGCAGGTCATAAAATTTTCCATCACAGGTTTGGTGTAAAGCAGTGCCTGGTGCAGAACCTTGAGCGAATGCAGGGCAAGGCCGCCCTCAAAGTCGCCGTGGAATTTGGTGGAGGCGGGACTCTTCCAAAAGTCGGTAGTGTTCAGCCAGTTGATAAGAGAGGCTGCCTCGGTTTCGTCAGCAACAATAAAGTCCGTCATGCGGATCACACAGTTTTTCACCGCTTCAAGATTGTAGCCGTTTTCTCCGCTGAAAGGCTGAGTCTCTTCTAGAATTGCAAGCAGAGCATCCGTCTGCTCAAAAAGTTTTTCGTTGTCTTGTTCAGTCATGTGCACGAGTATACAAAAAATTATCCCGCGTGAAAACATAGTGCATGATTTTTTTTGTGGCTTTGGGAAATGATGGTGGTTTTGACCACATTCACAAAACGCTCGTG
>CAMNHD010000178.1 GCA_946538875.1 uncultured Treponema sp. | reverse complement strand
TAGAGCAGTGGGCGGCAGCACTTGGCATGCACGTCACCGCCAAGCGCTCACGCCTCAGCGCAGTCGATGCGGCACCGCTCAACCGATACGGCACCGCTCAGCCGATGCAACACCGCCAAGCGCACGCCACCCCGGACAATCAATCCATTTCACGCTTAATCATGTGATAGGCATAACGTATAGTGCGTATGGTTGTCTCCATATCAACATTGCTGACATGATTAAAAACTTTGTCCGACTGGATTTCGCTGAGATCCGGAAGTTCGGAAATCTCCTTGGCCATAAGGCATACCTGATTGAATGACTGATACAACTCTTTTTTCATCGAATTTCCTCTTTGATTTGGATAAGGTGGCTTCTCTGTACACTGGAGGGAACAGGAAGATCTTAAGGAAAGAAGGGGAGATTTGACGGCGGTAGGGGAGCGCCACAACTTTTTACCACTTACTCACTTACGCTTTAAATATACGATATTTTTTTTCAACCGTCAAGTTTTCAACCCTATTTTATATAAAAAACAGTCCCCCACAGCCACAGCGCCACGAACTTTGAACAGCATAGCTCTTGGCATCATTTTTTCCAGGAGGGAAAAATTGATACCAGTTTGCAAAGCCCCGAATATATGCTAAACTATGTGAATGCAGAAAACAGTTACAATCGTTGACATAGCAAAAGAAGCCAAAGTCTCAATCGCAACCGTATCCCGGGTACTCACCGGAAACGCAAAGGTCAGTCAGGAAAAAAGAGAAGCCATCCAGAAAATCATAGACAAATACGGCTGGCAACCCAACCAGCTGGCACGAGGACTTATCAACGACAGCACACACCTGATTGGACTGCTCTGCGCAGACATCCGCAACCCCTACTATGCCTCACTATGCGTAAACTGTGAACACGTAGCCGCAAGCGAAGGCTACAACCTGCTCATCTGCAATTCCCTCAGCGACAAAACCAAGGAACTTCAGCTTCTTGACAACCTTGTGCACCAGCGCGTAGAAGCAATAGTAATAATAGGCGGATCCGTAGACCATTCCGTAACAGACCCCGACATATCAAAAAAAATCAACCAGATAATCCAGGACACACCCGTAGTCACAACCGGCCGCGTAGACGGAACCATCTGCCCGACAGTCAACATCGACGCAACAAAAGCCATGAAGCAAGTGTCTGACTTCATCGCGACAAAGCCACAGTTCAAGCGCATAGCAATAGCCGGGGGCGACAACGAAATAATCTTCACACTCTCGCTCCGTGCCGAATTCAGAAAAATGCTCCGCACCCTAGGCCTCACCTACATCCCGGAATTCGATGTGTCAAACAAACACTACGACGAGCACGGCGGTTACCAGGCAATGAACCAAATCCTGGACTACGGCATCCCCGACCTAGTCATCAGCATCAACGACTTCACCACAGTCGGCATACTCAAGAGCATAGAGGAACACAAACTCACAGTTCCCAAAGACCTAAGCGTCATCAGCTTCGACGACACCTTCATCTCCACACTCACCACGCCCAACCTCACATCCATCAGCTACAACTACCTTCAGTTCGCATGCAGCCTCATAGACATAGCAATTGCCCAGGCCGAAGGCCGCGAAGTAAAACAGCAAAATCTGATTCAGCCAAAACTGATAATCCGCGACTCCACCGCCAGGTAAATTTTCAGGACGGGACCCGCACAGTCCACACTCCCTCTCACCACAAACAGGACACCACTCCCGTCACCGGCCTTCCGGGGTTCGCTCCCGCTCATTGCGCAGAGCGCAACTAACGCCCCTCCACGCCGGCGTAGCCCGCTTTGACTCCACCCCACCAGCAGTAAAATCAATTATGCACGCAACGTAGCGAGCGGGGAAACTTGGTCATGGGATGCCACTTGCGCAGGGCAGGCACGGCAAGGTATGGAGGCATGCGCAACAGTGCGCAAATTTTTTATTGTTAAACTGAAAAAAGCATGCGATAATTTATTTAAATGCTGCGTTAGGAGAAGATTATGAATCAACTTAAAAATTACAATCCTATGAAATTCCTTGACGAGTACAGGGGAAAGCTTTTCCAAGGAGAATGGCCAACCCTACCCCAGATGTTCACAATCAACTGCACCCGTTTCCCGGAGCGTCCCTGCTTCACAGATTTTGAAGGCCCCGGAGGTTCCAGAAACACTCTCACATACACACAGGTCAATCAAAAAATCCAGACACTTGCCGCATGGCTTTCCGCCAACGGAGTGAATCACGGAGACAAGGTGGCCGTCACCGGAAAAAACTCGCCCCAGTGGGCTATAGTCTGGTTCGCGGCACTTTTTGCCGGAGCGACAATCTGCCCGATAGACTATGCCCTGCACACCGACGAACAGGAAAACCTGCTTGCAACCGCCAAGCCCAAATTCCTTTTTGTCGATGAAGAAAAATACACTTACTACAGTTCAAAGGACAATGCATTCGGAGTCTATTCCCTAAGCCCCAAGTATCAGGAGACCTATGTCTACAACCTTGAGACAAAAAGTCAGCCCAAGATAGACCCCGCCACGATAGACGACACAGCCGCAATTCTCTTTACAAGCGGAACAACCGGTGTACCAAAGGGCGTCATGCTGAGCCACAGGAATCTCGTGAGCGACGCATACATCGCGCAGTGCAACATGATTATCACTTATCAGGACGTGTTCTACGCACTGCTGCCGCTCCATCACGCCTACACAATGCAGGCCGTCATGATAGAAACAATCGCAGTCGGCGCAGAATGTGTCTTTGGAAAAAGCATGGCCGTCTCACGCCTGATGAAGGAACTTAAGGAAGGCGGAATCACTATGCTCCTTGGGGTCCCGCTTCTGTTCAACAAACTCCGCGACGGAATTGTAAAAGGACTAAAGGCAAAGGGTGCCTTTGTCTACGGACTTATGCGCTGTCTCATGGGCCTGTCATACTTCATCAAGAAAGTATTCGGCGTCAATCCCGGAAAACACATGTTCAGCATGGTGCTAAAGCAGGCAAACATCTACACCATCCGCATAGCTATCTGCGGAGGAGGCCCGCTCACAAAGCAGACATTCAAATTCTTCAATGCAATGGGCATAAATTTTGTCCAGGGTTACGGTCTCACGGAAACTTCACCCATTATTGCCCTGAACCCCATAGAGCACTTTAAGATTCAAAGCGTCGGCTCTTACTTCAAGGGCCACATGGAAATGAAAATCCTTGAGCCAAATGCGGACGGCATTGGAGAAATCGCAGTCAAGGGACCGATGGTCATGCAGGGATATTACCAGATGCCCGAAGAAACCGCAAAGATGTTCACCCCTGACGGTTTTCTCAAGACAGGAGACCTTGGCTGGCTGGACAAAGAGAATTACCTTATGCTTTCCGGCCGCGTAAAGAACATGATTGTCACTTCAGGCGGAAAGAATGTCTATCCGGAAGAAATAGAAGACTCGTTCCAGCTGGAGACAGACATATCCCAGATAACTGTCCAGGGCTTTGTAGGAAAGGAAGACGACGGCGAAGAACTAGAAGCATTGATTTACCCGTCGGACGAAATGCTCACCCGTCTGAACCTAAAACGGGAATCACTCGGTGCTCAGGAAAAGGAGACCATCAGGGCACAGATTCAGGCGATTGTTGACAAAATCAACAAAAAGCTCCAGCCTTACCAGAGAATTGCAAGATTCACGCTACTGGAAAAGCCTTTGGAAATGACCACGACCCTCAAGGTCAAGCGCAATTACAAAAAGTAATTGTACAGGAATAATTGTCAGACACCACGGAAATCAATTGTTTGTAAAAACAAGGCCAAAGTGGCGGAAGGGAGCGGGTATCAATTTTTCCAGAAGGAAAAACTGATACCTGTTCAGGTTATATCTCACTTGCCAATCAGTGCAGTGTTGGGGAAGCTAAGATGCAGTCCCATAGACACAGAATGAGAGAATCCGTGATCAAGAACTGCAAGCAGGTTGTAGTGAATATCGGCATCCACACCAATATACAAAGGCTTATCCTTGCTTCCTGCCGCAAAGGTCAGCAATGGAACATCCATACCCAGGGAGTGATGCATTGCAAATGCAAGGCCGCTGTTCACCAGACCGGAACCGGGCCTGTCCACGTATGCTATACCGCCATTGCAGATGTAGTACACACACGGGTTGAACCATCCGGCATGGAACCTTGCATCAACGCCAAGTCCCACAGTTACTGAAAACAGTTTCTCCGTCACAGATTCAGGAGTTCCAATCTGGCTCTTCCACTTAGAGTTCAAGCCATTCTGAAACGCAAAGTCCAAGTCGGCAAACACCCAAGGCAAAAGCGCAAAATCCAGTCTTGCTTCGGCGCCACCCCTCATCGGACTGAATCCAAGGTCACCATAAAGACCAAAGCCTGTCATGTCTCCCATCCAGTTGGTCTGGTATGCCCAGGGATATTTTTCCTTTGCAGCCTTGGCAGCAGCCTTTTTTGCTTCGGCAGCTTTCTTTGCCTTTTCCTTTGCGGCGGCATCACTCTTTTTCTTTTCTTCTTCGGCCTTCTTTTCAGCAGCCTTCTTTGCCTCTGCTTCCTTTTTCTTTTCCTCGGCGCGGG
>CAMNHD010000177.1 GCA_946538875.1 uncultured Treponema sp. | reverse complement strand
CCGGTTTCGGCACTGCAGCCTTCAGCATCTCTGAACGAGACGAATCCTGAGCCGCTTATCAAAGACGACCTGTATGATGTAATCCATCAGATTTCACTAAGCAGTGCAGATACCCGTCAAAGGTTCAACCAGAGTTTTATTGTCACGGTCTTTTCCGTTACGAGCAGGATAAACGCAAAGCAGGTGGGAAGCTATAACACTTCGCGCCTTTTGTATCAGACTTACACCCTGCCTGATGCGGCTGTACCGTCCGCTCTTCCGCAGGTCAAGGCTCTGGCAAAGGCTGTAGTGGGAAAGTCCAGGAATCCTTATGACCAGGCAAAGCTTATCTACAATCACATGATAGATTCATACAAGCTGTTGAACAGCGTCCGTACTGGCAATGTCCAGGCCTCTGAACTGCTTGACCGCAAGACCGGTGATGCCTACGACTATGCCGTGATGTATACGGCATTGTGCCGTGCTGCTGGAATACCTGCTGTTCTTATGGGCGGAATTCTTGTGGAAAACAATTCCACTACACGTAATCATTGGTGGACGGAAATCTATTTTGAAAAATACGGCTGGTTCCCGGTGGATGTTGCTTTGGGTGCGGGACTTAACTACAAGCCTTTTGCCCAGATTCAAAATCCAAGGGAGTATTATTTTGGAAACCTGGACAGTCAGCATATTGCGTTCAGCCGCGGCTGGAAGGAAATAAAGCCTTCTCTGGCGAACAGCAAGATAGTGTACAGGCCAAGGTCCTATGCGCTCCAGTCAATCTGGGAGGAAGCAAGCAACAGTGCGTCCAGCTACAGTTCGCTCTGGAATGACCCGGTGATTGTGGGAATATATTAGGCCGCGGCGGGCTTGGCGGTGCAGGGTGCGGTATACCAACCCGCCCCCACTTAGCGGTGCAGGGTGCGGTCGACCGATACGTGCGGACTTGGCGGTGCAGGGTGCGGTCGACCGATACGTGCGTGCTTAGCGGTGCAGGGTGCGGCCGCCCGATACGTGCGGGCTTAGCGGTACCGTACACACCAAACCGCATGCAATTTGCAAATAAAAACAAACATACCACGGAGGATAACATGACAACAAAAGTATTGAGCGTCGGAGGTTCAATCATAGCACCGGACAAACCGGACACAGAGTTTCTTTCAGAGTTTACCAAAATGGCGGCAGATTACCTGCTCAGCACAAGCGATACCCGTCTGATTCTGGTGGCAGGCGGCGGCGGACCGGCACGTACTTACCAGACCGCATACCGCAGCATAGCAGAAACGTTCAGCGGAGACCACAAGACAGCACTTTCATTCGCAACAGAACAGGACCTGAACAATGCCTGTGACTGGATGGGAATCATGGCCACAAGACTCAATGCACAGATACTCAAGACCTGCTTCGGCCCATTGTGCGTCCACGACGTAGTGACAGACCCCACTGCAGCCCCCGCCGTCTTTGAAGGCAGAGTCCTTGTAGCGGCAGGTTGGAAGCCAGGCTTTTCCACAGACAACGATGCTGTGCTCCTTGCCGAAAAATACCAGGCCGACACAGTAGTCAACCTTTCCAACATAGAGAAAGTCTACACCGATGACCCGCGCAAGAACCCGGACGCAAAGCCTCTGGACACAATCTCCTGGGCCGACTTCCGCAAGATGGTGGGAGACGAATGGGTTCCGGGCAAAAACTGCCCCTTTGACCCGATAGCAAGCAAAAAAGCCTCGCAGATGGGACTCAAAGTGATTTGTGCAGGAGGAAAGAACATCCCCAACATCCGCGCAATCCTTGACGGCAAAACCTACACCGGCACCACCATCTGTTAAGAGGAAGCACCAGCATGCGCAGTCAACCATCTTCCAAGAGTACAAGAGCTTCATTCCTGCTGACGGCAGTCCTTCTGCTTTCAAGTGCTTTCGTCAGCATAACCTCAGCCTGTGTCTCCCGCCCGGCAGAAACACCCGCAATTTCGCGTGAGCTTTCCGCTCAGGGAACAAAGTCAGCAAAGCAGCTCTATGATTTTTTCATGGCCAACAATCCGCAGGCAAACAAGAAAAAAGTCCGCAGACTGTCAAAGCTGTACATAAGGGAAGCCCGCACCGAAGGAATCAACAGCGACTGTGCATGGGTGCAGATGTGCCTGGAGACAGGCTTTTTGAACTTCGGAGGCCTTGTCACCCCCGACATGAACAACTTCTGCGGCCTTGGGGCAATCGATCAGGATCATCCCGGCGAGCGCTTCAAAACCGAAAAGCTCGGCGTAAGGGCACACATTCAGCATCTTCACGCCTACGCCACAACCGCCGACCACGTGCTGAAAAATCCGCTGGTCGACAAGCGCTACAAATGGGTGAATCCCCGCGGCAAAGCGCCCACAATCCTTGAACTGAGCGGTACATGGGCCGCTGACCGCGAATACGGCAACAAACTGGATGCCCTTCTTGAGCGTCTGGAACAAACTTCTTATTGAACCGTCCGCTCACCGGCTGAAACCGGCCGTGGCCTGCACCTCATTCCCCGCTTTCCGGGGTTCTTGCTCCACTCACCTGCGTTCCTTCCGCAACGCCTCCGGCGCCCCTACAATCGGGGTTAGCCGTAAAAATATTATACCCACAGCACACTGTGCCATGCTGTTTGTACTTGAAATTTTTCAGAAAAAACAGAAAAACTTTCATCCGTGCTTGATTTCTGTTGAATTTGTGTTAAAATTTTAAATATCAAAATAATCTGAGATAGTCTAAAAAGTTTGGTAATGCTTAGAAGATTCCTGCAACTGCACCGGGCATGGCGTTCTGCCGCTTTGGTGCAGACTTAAAAGCCTGTTTCAGAGAAAAGGGGTATAAAATGGTATCAAGAAAGATTTCATTTGCCGCAATCGTGGCCGTCCTGATGTCGGCACTCGTGTTCATGGGATGTCCTCACGGAACACAGACTCAGGAAAAGACGTTTACTGTAACTGCTTACAGCGATTCTGAGACCAGCAAATCGTACACCGTGACCGACGGAGACTTATTCTCTTCAATCGGAATTCCGGATCCGGAAAAAGAAGGCTACACCTTCTCCGGCTGGTATTTCAAGGATAGAACAAAGGTAAGCTCTTCTTACGGTGTAGAAAGCGACATCGATGTCTATGCACAGTATGTCAAATTGCTGAACGACGGGGAAAATGGTACAAGCTCATCGGAAACACTGAATGCAGACGGCAGCAAAGAAATAGTTACAGTCACAGTAAAAGAAGATGACGATGGAAATCGTGTCACCAGCACAGAAACTGTTGTGAGGGATTCTGATGGAAACTTTGTCTCCAACACAACTGTCACCAGCACAGAAACAAGTGAAGGAAAAGTCACCACAGTTACCGAAACAAAGGATGAAGACGGCAAAGTCCTTGATACAGAAACAAGTGAAGAACAAATCACAGCCGCTTACTACATCCAGCTCGGTCTCAAAGCCCTCGGGTCGATAGAAGACGGAGTTGCCCCTGCCACAGCCTACGCGGAAGCAGAGAAGAATTTTGACCTTGCCTACGAAAAGTTCCCGAACGACAGTGCCGCAAAGATTTACTCAGCACTCATGGACATCGCTTCAATCAGTACAAGCGAAAAGATCGGCGCATTCTTCAAGGATCACCTTGGCATAACAAACTATCCTTCCACCATGAACGCACTGCTTGATCCGGAGTGGCTCTCTGCTCAGGAGTATTTGGAGGAAGAAGACGAGAGGTCGGTCTCTGTCTATACTTTCAAGCCTGTAGATAATCCTTCGGATGGGGGTTGGTATTACTACAGGGCAAAACGTACAAGCGGAGCCGATAGTATCTTAATTGACAAAGATGATTTATACATAAAGACAGATAAAGTGACAGCCGCTGAACTTGAGAGTGAAGAAACAGGCGATCTGTATGTTGTTTGCGCAAATGCAGACAAGTTTGCTGGAAAAGTTGTGAGTTCAATCAAAGACGATGACATAGAATGTCTTTTAGACGATGAGGGAGAAGCCTTTGTAGATGTTCATAAACCTTATTCCGAAATGACAGGCTTCACACCATATTATTTAAATTATGTCGGATCTAAAAAGAATGTCAAATTCAAGCGCTATGTAGAGCTTCCGAAGTTCAATACATCATTTGACAAACTCGCCGACGGCTCTGAATGGTTCAAGTTTGCCGCAACTGATTCATATTATCTGCCTATGCTCGTTGCCGCAAACGTTCTTGTTGGAAATGTCAACGGTCTGAACGATGCAATCGATGACATCTATGATGCAGTCTTCAACAGCTCAGAACTTGCTTCTGCCTGTGAAAAGATTCAGGGTGTTACAGAGCCTGTCACTTTCTCTGCTTATGAAGTTGAACTCTTTGGACTGGATAAGCTTTTTGGAAACGGAGCCGCAGTCATGGGACCTGCTGAACTCAAGCTTATCACAAGCGCATTCAATGTGCTCAAGGGAACTTTCGAGTTTATTCAGAGCTACTCATTCGACACAGACCTTTCATTCCTCAAGTTCGACTGGAGCTCATTGGTTTCAGCTTTCAGCTCTGATGTCAGTTCTGGAGATCCTTCTTCTGAAGATGAAGAAAATTCAACGGCGGCCATTATGG
>CAMNHD010000176.1 GCA_946538875.1 uncultured Treponema sp. | reverse complement strand
CCTACATCGGGTACGATGAAAACCTCAGCCACCTGATAGAAGCTGGAAGCGATTTCTTCCTGATGCCTTCGCGCTACGAGCCGTGCGGTCTGAACCAGATTTATTCCATGCTCTACGGAACCCTGCCGATTGTCCGGCGCACCGGCGGTCTGGCAGACACTGTGGACAATTATGACCAGGAAACCGGCAACGGAACAGGTTTTGTGTTCGACGCACTCACACCGCGTGCAGTCTACGACACTGTCGGTTGGGCTGTCTGGGCTTATTACAACCGCAAGGACGATATCCGCAGAATGCAGCTCAACGGCATGAAGCGCAAGTTCGGCTGGGACATAGCGGCTGAAAAGTACCTGGAAGTGTACAAGGAAGCCCTCAAGCGTGGCTGCGGCATAGATTACAAGAATTAATGATTCAATAATGGTGATTATACGGACGGAACCTGCAATGCTTACCCGTCATTCCGGGTTCCGCTCGCGCTCATCCGGCAGCCTGTCGTCTGCCGGACGCCTTCGGCGCCCTACAAGCCGGGCGTATGTCTTTTTGTATTAGAATTCAACCCATCCGCTGTCCACGGTAAAATACCAGTCCGCAAGAGATGTCTGCGACACAGGATTGAACCATGAAAGGCTGCCGTCTGAGTTCAATACAAGCATTCTGTCGCCTGCGAGAACCATCTTGCGTGGAAGAGAGGCTGTTCTCCTGTAAAGCCTTGATTTTCCCTTGGCGGCGTCATAGAGATACAGCTGGTTTCTGCCCAGATTTGTGTAGATGTTCGGGTATTCCACAGAAGTAAATGCCTTTGTGTCTTCCTGGTTGAATGTGAGCAGTTTTGCAAAGCGCTTTGTCTTTGTGTTGTAGGAAAAGAGATCTGTTACTGTCGTTCCGCCTTCATCCTTGAGTTTTATTCCGTAGACAATTCCCGCACCTGCATCTGTTCCCATTCCAAGGGAATAGACTGCAAAACCGTCGCATTTAAGGGCAAGAGTCTCTCCTGTGGAGTGGTTTACGGCAACCAGTGCAGAGTCACCCTCTGTGGCACTGGCCTTTGCAACGTAAAGTGTTCCGTCCGGCATCAGGATTGCATCGTCAAGGGCCAGCCCTGTATACAAAGTCCTAAGTTTCTTTGTCTTAAGGTTGTACGAGCGTACCGTTGCGTTTCCTTCTATAAAAATCAGCTGATCGCCTGATATGCGCAGACTGTTCAGGCTTTTCTTGCTTTCTATGAGGCTGCGCGGCTGGGTTGGGCTTTCTGCTGCAATGGAAACTGTCATTATGGGGCTTCCTCTTTTTCCGGACCACAGATATGCAGTGGTCTCATGTATCAGGAACCTGGTGCTGCTTGAGTTCTGGGCAATCTTCTGCGCTTCCTTTCCGTCGTATGATGTCTTGTAGATTCCGTCATTTGTAAGGACATAAATCTGTCCGTTGCTGGAGGCAATGTCAAGAATCTGCTGGTACATGGTGTGTGTTATGCTTGATGCTTCGGAACGGCCTTCCTGGGCTGTGTCTGCCTTTGCGCTCAGTATTTCACCGGACGCATTTCCGGCAAGAATCGAGCCTGTGTCCTTGTCAAAGGCGGCGGCTGTAAGCTTTGAGTTTACGTTGAGAGACGTACTTGTGAAAAGCTTCTGCGGGACAAGCTTCTTTGCTGTGGCTGATTCCAAGGCTTCTGCAAGTTTTTCCTCAGTCAACATGCTGACTGTAAACTGCTTTTTATCGGCTTCGCTGAAGTAATATGCCTTGCCGTCATGGCTTGAAGTGTACATGGGCTTTGCGGTGGAGCTGTATGTTCCGAATGTCTTTCCGGAGCGCACATCTATGGCATAGACTGTGTTTTCCTTTAAGCCCACCAGAAAGCGGTTTGTCATTTTTCCGCTGCCAAGAATCTGTACATCAGTGAGGTCCGCTTCGCAGCTGTACGAGATGTTCGGCAGGACTCTGTTGTGCACAAGGTCGTAGTAGTAGATTGTACCGCCAGCTGTGTAGAGAATGGCCATCTTTTCCGAGTCGGCTGTCTTTACGCAGGCTACACGGGCATTTATATCGTCGATTGTGTCAATCAGGACCCCTGTCTTGGCATTCAGTATGTATGAGCGGTTTATACCGCGGGTGCACACAAACAGAAGATTTCCCTTGCTGGAAAAACTTACATGGATTACCGGTTCGTTGAACTGCTTTGTGTATTTTTTGCAAAGAGTGTTCCAGTCAAGGACAGTGATGCGGTAGATCGAGGTATTGTCTGTCTCTGTAATGGCAAAATCGCCTGTAGCAGGGTTCATTGCGGCTGACTTGAGCGGAATGTCGGAAACCTGGTAGTGTTCTCCCATTGAGTCCGAAGACCACTTGGTCAGTACACCGTCGTCTCCTGCGCTGAAGAATGAGTCCCTGCCAAGCGAAAAGACAGAATTCACTGTTCCCTTGTGGGCTTCGCTGGAAACTCTTGCTTCTCTTGAACTGTCTCCCTGTGCATTAAGATTCTGCGCCGCTAGTCCCAGAACTACCGCCGCAAAAAGAATGCCTCTGATGGATTTTTTCATACTGTCTCCTGTTTTCCTGATATGACACCTATTTTCATTTGCCTTTGAATATAAAATACCGCAAATCACCGACTATTGCAAGGATGAACATAAAAACTATGAATGCAATGCCTACAAACTGGATGTAGTAGAGCACCTTGGGGTTCATTTTTCTTCTGGTTATGATTTCTATCAATGCAAAAAGGATAAGGCCTCCGTCAAGTATCGGAACAGGAAGCAGGTTTGTAAGAAAGAGGGAAACCGAAATCAGTGCAAGGAACTGGAGTGTGCTTATGACTCCCGTTCGGAATCCATGTGAAAAGCCTTCCTTTACAGTGGAGCCCAGCATGGTTGTGATTCTGGCGGGTCCGGAAACTGCCTTTGTTACATCCACACCTTTGAAAAGTGTTGCGATTCCGCGGCAGGTGAGCCCCACCATGGAGACTGTCTGCTTTGTGCCTTCCGCAATGGCCGGGAAAAAACTGTAGGGACCATAATTTCGCTGTACGACAGAATCAGGATCGTTTACAATTCCAAGTTTTCCTGCTCCGCTGTCCTTGTCCAGGGTAACTGACACGTCGTATTCAAGTTCCTGTCCGTTGCGGAGTACCTTTATGCGCACTGTGTCTCCGCCGTGGGTGGAAACATACAGGGCAATGTCGGAAAAGTCGTTCATGGCCTTTCCGTCTATGCTCAGGATTGTGTCTCCGCTTTCAAGCCCTGCTTCCTTTGCGGCGGAAGGCACGGTGCTGAATTCCTTGGTGTCAACCGTCATCTGCACTGTGGTTCCGGCACTGTAATACTTGTATCCCATAAGGGCAATCACTGTAAAGGCTATCGTTGCGAACAGAAAGTTAAAGAAAGGGCCTGCGAATGCAATCAGGAGCCGTCTGTATGCAGGGACTCCGTAAAATGAATCCTTGTCACCGTCAATCTGTTTCTTTTCTTCATCAAGGGCTTTCTGGTAATCCTTTTCTCCCTTCATGGCGCAGTAACCGCCCAGCGGGATAAGAGAAATCCTGTAGTCTGTGTGCCCCCACTTGTGGTGGAGCAGTACGGGACCCATTCCTATGGAAAATGCCTCTACTGTCACTCCGCACAGCCGGGCAACCACAAAGTGGCCCAGTTCGTGGAAGAATACAAGGAATCCCAATCCTAAAATACCCCAGACAATTGTCATTTCTGCTCAATCTCCCTCAACAGCTCAAGTGCGGCCTTTCTTGCGTCTGAGTCGGCCTGGTACACTTTTTCAAGCGAATCCGGCTCTGTCTCACACAGGCTGTTTTCAAGCACCCTGCCCACAAGTACGGGAATCTGTGTAAAGCCTATCTTTTTTTCAATAAAGGCTTTTACCGCGACTTCATTGGCTGCGTTGTAGGCTATTGTATAGGATTTGCCCGCTGCGGCGCATTTATAAGCAAGAGAAAGCATAGGAAAGTCATCTGTCCTTGGCGGATAGAAAGTCATTTCATGACCGGCCAGGTCAAATGCTTCAAGGTAATTCTCCTTTATTTCAGGCCAGACAAGGGCACCGTAGATTGGATGTCTCATGTCAGGGTTTGAAATCTGGGCGTAGAGCATTCCGTCCCTGGTGCGTACCAGGGAATGCACAAGGCTCTGCGGGTGGACAAGTACTTTTACCCTGTCTGCCGCCGTGTTGAACAGCCTGCATGCCTCTATGACTTCAAGCCCCTTGTTTGCAAGACTTGCGCTGTCTATGGTGATTTTCGGGCCCATGTTCCATGTAGGGTGGTTGAGTGCCTGTTCCACGCTGACTGTCTCAAGCTGCTCCCTTGTGTATGTACGGAAAGGGCCGCCGCTTGCGGTTATGACAATTTCGCTTATGTTCTGCTCACCGGCCTGATGAATAAGATTGAACACAGCACTGTGCTCGCTGTCCACAGGAATGATATGTGCTCCGGTACGGCCTGCTATTTCCTTTATCAAGGGCCATGCCATAACCACACTTTCCTTGTTTGCCAGTGCCAGGTCCATGCCGTTTTCCAAAACACAGACAGACGGCTCAAGTCCGGCCGCTCCCGCTATACCGTTCACGGCTATGTCCGCACCGCT
>CAMNHD010000175.1 GCA_946538875.1 uncultured Treponema sp. | reverse complement strand
TCGCTTTAGTTATAGACCTGCTCACCTTCCTGATAAAATAGGATTTAGAGCAAAAAAATAGCCCGCCTTGCAGCTACCAACTCTAGGCGGGTTTATAAACTAGCTTAACGGAGGCGGTCGCTCGAAGTAAGCGTCCCCGTTTCTTTTAATATACACTATGCAAGGGCATTTGTCAATTTTTCTTTTGTGTACAGTTTGAGCGGGGCAGGGATATGGAGGGCTTGTTGCCGCTTGCGGCAATGGAGGGCTTTGCCCGGAACCCGGAATAGCCCTTTTGATAGGGGAATTATTACGCGATTATAGCGGGTGGATTTTTGTTTTGTGAGTGAACTGCC
Organism: uncultured Treponema sp.; assembly: GCA_946538875.1. Next base: position 4,274 of record CAMNHD010000175.1, on the reverse strand, counting down.
CCATGAGGGATGCGGTCATTTCGAGAGCCTCAATGACCGCATTAAATGTACACGGTGGTTAGCGTTCCGCAGCTTCGCACGAGTGTCTTATTAGTTATGCGGTGGTTTCGAGAACCTCAACCACCGCAGAAAACAAGTCTCAACCTAAGCGGAAGATAATTGCAACCACGGTCATTTCGAGAGCCTCAATGACCGTATTAAATGTACACAGTGGTTAGCGTTCCGCAGCTTCGCACGAGTGTCTTATTAGTTATGCGGTGGTTTCGAGAGCCTCAACCACCGCGCGAAACTAGAGCCTCAACCACCGCTAGGAATAAGCCTTAACCGTCACATTAAATTAACACGGTCATTTCGAGGGCCTCAATGACCGTATACATTCAAATTATTAAACATCCCAACTACAGTTTCTTTAGTTCTTCTTCGGTGTAATACTTTGTAACTTCCAGCAGGTTAAAGTCGCGGTCGCTGCAGTGCACGGTTATGTCCAAAGCATTGTCATCGGAGTCGTGGGTAAAAGTTTTCTTAAAGTCTTCCACTGTACCAGTGTACTTAATTGTCTTAAGGGCGGGACTGTTAGCAAAAGTCATTGTGCTGAGCTTTTTGACACCCTTGGGCAAAACAATTTCTTTTATGCCGGAATCCGCAGTAAACTCAGTGCCAATTTCCACAACGGAATCGGGGACCACAAGAGAAGTAATGTTTTTGCAGCCCTTGAAGGTTTTATTTCCAATCAGCTTTAGTTTTGCAGGAAGGGTAATAGTGGTAAGGCTCGTGCAGTCAGCAAAGGCTTCGTCCCGTAGTTCAAGTAATTCGGGGGGCAGGCGGGGAGCAGAAAGTTTTTCGCAGCCACTAAAGGCTCTATAACGAATTACAGTAACGCTGTCGGGAATATAGATTTTTTCAATTCCACTTTTGCTGAACATCGAAGAATAAATTGCAGGTATGTCTTGTGGAAGCTTAACATTCTTAAGGGAAGTACAGCCAAGAAAAAGGGAACCGTAAGCCTGGTCAGCCCAGCTTTCTAAAGCAGTCGGATAATTCATTCCCTCAGGAAGAGTAATGTTGTCAAGACTTGTACAGCCGGCAAAAAAGTTTCCTGAAAGAGCTTTGGTTCCCTTTGGAAAAGTAAAAGTCTTAAGGGAAGTGCAGTCTTTAAAAATGCTTCCTCCGCCTGGATAAGCAACATTTTCCCTGTATTCAACGGCTTCCAGATTTTTCATGCCGGCAAAAGCATAATCTGGCTTTTTTAATTCAGGAATGTTCGTTACCTTTTTGATTGTTCTGTTTGCGGCAAAAGCATTCTGTTCAACCTGGATCACGGAATCAGGAATGCGGAAAGTTTCAACCTTGCAGTTAGGGAGTGCATAAATAATAGTACGCTGGTCTTTGTCCATGAGAACGCCATCCTGAATTTTGTAGTTGCAGTCTTCGGGAAGGTTTATGTTCTCAAGATTAGGGCACCTGTTAAAACATCCGCTCTTGAATTTTATTTTTGGACTTTGGACTGTAATTTCCTTAAGATTTGTACAGCCTGTAAAAGTGTTTCCCAGAGTTTCAAATTTTTCTCCAAGTGTAACACGTTCAAGACTCTCGCAGCCAGAAAATGATTCACCATCAATGGCAATTATATTCGGAAGATTTAATTCCTTAAGATCTTTTAGGCTTTTAAAACCCTTTTCGTATATAAACTGAAGGGAAGGGGGAAAATTCATTTTTTCAATAGGGCCAGAAAAGCGAAAGGCCATCCATTCAATTTTTTCAAGCTGTGAACCTTCGGGAACTTCTATTTCCCGCAGATTGGGACAGCGTTCAAATTGATACATTTCAATAACTTTTTGTGTTCGTGGAATCCTTACTTTCTTTAAATACCGAACGTTTTCAAAAAAATAAGAAAAAGAATCTGGAAAGATAATTTCTTCAATGTGTGAATAAACCTGTTCCAGCCTCATTCCGTTTCCGGGTTTAATGTTTGTCAAATCCAGAATTACAGAACGGCGAATGTTGTATTCTTTAAAAGCCTCTGAAAGTTTAATTTTATCCAGATTATCATCAGTTATGACAATTCTGAGAGGTCCTTTGCTGCTGTCAAATAAATTTTCCCGCTTAGCGGAAGCTTCTTTTGCAGTGCAAAGATAATGCAGGTCTTTAACACTGGTTTTATAAACTTCCTCTTCTGCAAAAAGAGGCGCCACAAATAAAATGCTCACACATGCAATAAAAATTGCAAAAAAATTCTTTCTCATGCAAAAATTATAGCACAGTATGGGAAATAAAAACAATATGTTTTTTGCCGATTAGTAGTAAGTCCATCTGTAGAAGAATTTTTTGTTGACCGGGTCATTGCACCATTTTTCTGCGGGGGAATTTTTCTTTACATAAACAATGGTTTCTTTGCAGAAGGGATTGATTCCAATAAAGTTTACGCTGGCAGGAATTTTTATGGACTCTAAGTTCTGCTGACCAATGTAGTCGTCAGTCATAAAAGCCATATTTCCAATGTATTCAAGTTTTGCAGGAAGAATGACTTCTGAAAGGCTGTTTCCACGGAAAGCGGCTTCTGCAATGTAAGTGACAGTTTTTGGAAGCTCAAGTTTTGTAAGAAAGTTTTCGTCAAAGGCGGCTTCACCTATGGCAGTAATTTTTTTAGGCAGTGTAAGTTTGCTGATTCTGCAGCTACGGAATGCACCTGAGCCGATTGTTGAGACTGTGTCAGGAAGAGTCAGTTCTCCAAGATCATTGTCTGCAAAGGCACCTGATTCAATTGTCTGAAGACCTTTTTCAATCACAAGTGAGCGGATTCCACATTCATAAAATGCACTATTTCCAACAGACTCTACTGTTTTTGGAATTTTTAGTGAAGGAATTTTTGCTTTGTAGAAGGCATTGTTTCCAATCCTTTTTACGCCGGGGTGAAAAATGATTTCTTCGATTGTTGCAAACTGAAAGGAATCATCAGAAATAACAGTCATGGCTTTGGGAATAACCAGTTCTACAAATTTTGTGTAGGAAAAAGCATCTTTTCCAAATTTTTCTACAGTGTCGGCAATTTTGAAGTTTTTAAATCCGTTACAGCCGGAGAAGGTCTCATTTCCAATGTACTTGAGGTTCTTTGAAAAATTAACTGTGGCAAGTTCATGGCAGGAAGTAAATACACCGTCAGCAAGACTTTCAAAATTTGAGGGAAGTTTTACGGAAGTAATTTTTGTTTCCTTAAATGCATTTTTTCCAAGGTAAGTAAGAGTCTCCGGAAGAACTACATCAATGGAAAGGCTCTGGCATTTTTCAAAAGCCTGGTCACCAATGTACTCAAGGTTTTTTGGAAAGTTGATTGAAGTAAGGTAATACTGGTGGTAAAAAGCCTTGTCTCCAATGCGGGTAATTGAGTCAGGGAGACTTATTTTTTTTATGCTGTTAGTAAAAGAAGAAAAATTGTCCGGAATTTCTGTAATGCCTTCTGGAATGACAATTTCTTCATTTGCCTTAATCACTGAAATGATTCTGTTGTTGATTTTATCAATTAAAATGTTGTTTTCAAACTTGTAACGGGGATGGTCTTTTGCAATGGTAAAGGATTCAATGTTTTCGCAATTAGAAAATGCATCTTCTCCAATGTAGGTAATTGTAGAGGGAATGTTTACTGTTCTAAGCGTGTAGTCTCCGTAAAAGGTTTTTCTTGCAATGCCAACCACTTTTTTTCCTGCTACGGTAGTTGGGATGTTTAGGTTAGGAACGGAAGGGTCGCTTGTGTTTGGTTCACCCCACTTGTCACGGGGAATGCTGTATTCACCAATAATAAGGTTACCATCTGAATCAATGGCATAACGCAGGGTGCGCTGGGCAAAAGAAAATGATAGGATTGTAGAAAAAACAAAAAGCAGGCTAAGAATTTTTTTTGACATAAATGATGACTCCCTAAAACAATTTATTATATTATAGTGTAGACTTTGGAAAAGTACAATGATTTTATAACGGGCTGAATTATAAGGCTTGACTTTTTGCACTATTGCTGTATATTTAAATAAAATGGAAAGGCACCACAGCAATGTGGCTGAACCTCCGTTGTAAACTATTTTTGAAGCCTACATGCGAACTGGAATTCAGTGTAGGCTTTCTTTTTATCTACTCGCTTTTATCGTCTTTTTTGTCGAGAGCCATGCATATTGCAAAGACAAACGATGCAACCGTAACAATTGCTGTAACGACTGCACAAAGAAGCATGATGCTTTCGTATCCTGTCATAGCAGGCCTCCTCGTTCTAGTGAATTCGGAGGTTC
>CAMNHD010000174.1 GCA_946538875.1 uncultured Treponema sp. | reverse complement strand
CAGGGAAATGGCTCTCGAAGTATTCCTTGTTCTCAAAGGGATAATGCTGCTGTGCATAAGGCATGGAACCTGACTCGAACCAGCAGTCGAACACTTCCGGGATACGGCGCATGGTTCCCTTTCCGCAAGAGCACTTGAATGTAACCTTGTCGACAAACTGCTTGTGAAGATCATCAAGATAAACACCTGAAAGCTGCTTGAGTTCTTCACGGCTTCCCACACAGACAGCCTTGCCGCAGTCATCGCACTTCCAGATAGGAATAGGATTGCCCCAGTAGCGGTTACGGCTGATTGCCCAGTCGCGTGCTCCCGCAAGCCACTTGCCAAAGCGGCCTTCCTTTATATGGGCAGGCTGCCATTTAATCTGGCTGTTTGCCTTGAGAAGACTATCGTGATGGTCGGCAACCTTTACAAACCAGCTTCCGATTCCACGGTAGATAAGAGGAGAGTTACATCTCCAGCAGTGCGGATACTGGTGGGAAATCTGTTCCTTCTTTACCAGCTTGCCCTCTTTCTTGAGACGGTCCATTATGTCCTTGTCGCATTCCTTTACAAAGCGTCCCTGGTAATCAGAAACATCGGAGGTGAATTTACACTCGGCATCAATAGGCTCCATGGCAGGAATACCAGTACCTGCAAAGACCTTTGAGTCGTCCTCACCGAACGCCGGGGCAATGTGGACAATGCCTGTACCGTCTTCGGTGGAAACATAGTCGGCATTGAACATACGGAAGGCTCCGTCGGAACCGTCCTCCTTCACTGCAAGATTCGCAAAGTAAGGGAAAAGAGGCTCGTACTTTACGCCCAGGAAGTCGCAGCCCTTGCGCTTGTAGACCACTTCGTAGTCCTTTTCTTCCTTATAGTAAGCAGAAAGGCGGCTTTCGGCAAGAATATAGAAATCACCGCTTTCCTTGTCCAGAATCTTGACATAGTCAATGTCCGGTCCCATACAAAGGCCCTCGTTTGAAGGCAGAGTCCAGGGAGTGGTTGTCCAGGCCAGGAAATAAGTGTTGCCCTTTGCCATGTCATCGTCGGTAAAAGCAGTAGGTCCACGGGTAATCTTGAAACGGATTGTGATTGCAGGATCCTTGACTTCCTTATACCCCTGGGCAAGCTCGTGGGTGGAAAGAACAGTTGAACAGCGGGGGCAGTACGGCAGAATGTACTTGCCTTCGTAAATAAGGCCCTTGTCCCACAGAGTCTTGGCAACCCACCAGATTGACTCCATAAAGTCGGGGTTCATGGTCTTGTAATCGTGGTCAAAGTCAACCCAGCGTCCCATACGGGTGATAGTCTTGCGCCATTCACTTGTGTAGCGGAGAACAGAAGCGCGGCACTTGTCGTTGAAGTTTGCGACACCGTATGCCTCTATTTCATGCTTGGAGTTGAGTCCCAGTTCCTTTTCGATAAGATTTTCAACCGGCAGACCGTGGCAGTCCCAGCCGAAGCGGCGTTCAACCTTTCTACCCTTCATAGTCTGGTAGCGTGGAATAATGTCCTTTATAGTAGAAGGAATAAAGTGTCCAAAGTGTGGAAGTCCGGTAGCAAACGGAGGACCATCGTAGAAAACATAGTCCTCAGCACCTTGTCTCTGAGAAACGGACTTCTTGAAAGTGTCATTGTCCTGCCAAAACTTCAGGATTTCCTCTTCCTGCTTAGGAAAATCAACCTTGGGGTCAACTGCTTTATACATAACAATCCTCTTTGTACAATATAATCGCAGTATTGTAGCATATTTCACTTTTTTAGGGAAGTGCGGAAAAAGCCAGCGCCTGGATTCAGCTGTGCAAGGCTTAAAAAAATGAGCCGATTTTTTAAAACAGTCAAAAAAAATATCAATTTTCACAATTTTCACTTTATTTTTTAAAACAAAACTGTTATAATAAATACAAGTTGTTAAAAAAACGGTTTCCTGAGGAACTGAACAATAAGAGAACTTCTTAGAGGGGATTGATTATGGATGAAGCACAGGTAAAGGCATTTCTTAATATTACTGCAGGCACCACTGAAGAGACTTTCGCAAGTTTCATGAGTGCACACGGCGGAGATTTAGGAGCATCCGTAGCAGACTATCTGGAGGCGGCGGTCGACGGCGGTAAGCTAAACGGTTCCGACGACTACAAGGCATGGTGTGCAGGAACCGCAAAGGACATCCTGGGCGGCAAATACGGCTCTCTCGCAGACGTGCAGAGCGCAGCTGATGCGTTTGTGGCAAGCAAGTAAACTAACACTGTAAGACAAATGGCCTGTCCGCTTAACCGGGCAGGCTTTTTTATGCACAGGCAGGCAGTTCTTGGTGGTTCATGAATAATATCGGGGGAAAAACGCCTACGCCCGATTGGAGCCGGCGGGCAAGACATTGCCCGCGTGCGCCAGCACCGGAGCGGCGGAAAGCGGGGATCTTGCCATTACCCGGTCTGTTCTGACTATGGGACAGAATACGGAAATACAGTGCCGTCCAAATTATTACTCCAAAACTGTGATTTCCACACGGCGGTTCCGAGCCTTTCCCTCCGGACTTGAATTGTCCGCAACAGGAACGGTTCCTCCCATACCCTTGCACAGAAGGTTTTGGTTCGGCACCCCGCGCTCAACCAGTTCCCGGGCAATCGTACGCGCACGCTTTATGGAAAGCTCGGCCTCCCCCTTTGGGTCTCCTGTAGACGCAGTATGACCTGTCACAAGAAAATGCCCATCCGGGTTTGTCTCAAGGTATTTTTTCAGGGAAGCGGCAATAGTTTCAAGCGTAGAGTCCTGTCCAGGCAGAAGAACGGCAAGGTCAGGCTCGAACTGTAGATTCTTGAGCACAAGAACTGTACCTGCATTTGTCCTCTTGACTTCCACACCTTCAACCGGCTCCACAAGCAGCGGCGGTTCAGGGTTTTTAGGCGGAGAATATTCTGTAAAGAGAGAGATTGTCCCCTTAAAGCTCACAGTAAGCCCTGACTCATACACAAATGTCTCGTCCACAGTGTCCTTGGAAAGCAGCATGGCGCCGGTTTTGCGGCTTACGTAGAGGGTTGCCCTGTGGGAACCGTAGGCGCTCTTAAGCTCGGGATCCCCCTCAGGGTCAATGTCGGAAAGACCGTACCTGCTTGCCCAGGAAGCGCTCAGAACATAGACATCGTTTCCATTCCAGGTGTCGTCGCGTATATATCTGTATTCAATCAGCAAGGGAATATGCGTGAAAAGTGATTTTTCGCAGGGGTCCACGGCACGGACGGCTTCTGCGGTCCAAGAGTCTCCCGTGTTAAGTTTTTGCCTTGGAAGCGCCGGGTAATTCCTGAAGGAAGGAAAACCATTGTCCGTAATCATGGAGAGACTTGCGTCTGTATCTATGGTGAATACTGCTGGTATGGAGTCCTGGATTCCATCGCGGACCACCCTTTTTGCCCGCTTTGTCTCCTGGTTCACAAAGAATTCGCCGTTGTACAGCACAGCCCCGGAATCTTTCTGCTGAGTGTCCGACGGCGAGATGTAAGACTTTACTTCACGGCTTGTGAGTCCCACGTAACGTCCGTTTTCATAACGCCGCAGGTCTGTCCGCTCCACTATTGAATAGTTCTGTGCAGGCAGTGCGGCTGCGGTCAAAGCCAAAAGGGTCAGCAGCGGAAAATATTTTTCTATGCGGCGCATCAGTCTTTTCAAAGGCCCACCTCTTACTTAAAAAAAACTGCCGCGGTGCTTATGGTTACAGTCAAGCGGTCTTCTTTGTGAGTGTAAGCCAGAGAGTCTTGGTTATCTCGTCGCGCTCGCAGTTTTCCAGTTCCCAACCGTCTTCAAAATATGGCTCAAGCTCGTCAATGCAGCCCATGAGGTTATCATCTTCCATAGTCAATACAAAATTCATATAATCCCCTTGTACTTTCATAAAATACCCATAAGAAAATTAAGTATTGCTTAAAATATAATACTTTTTCGGCAAAAAACAAGGCGGAAACCAAGCATTTCAGAGAATAATCCACGAATTCTTTATTTTGCGGCCTATACATTCATTAAGAAAGTTTGATATCAAAAGGAAAGTCATTTATCATATTCTAAGGAAAGTATCATAAAAAAAACAAAGCCTCCCCGGAACTGGTCCGTGAAGGCTCTGTAACAGCAGCCACAAGGCAAAAGCACAAAAATTTGCCGGCTGCTATTGCTTACAGTCGCTGCAGTGGGTTAGATTTATTTCTTAAAGCTTTCTGCTACTGCAACTGCGCAAGCTACGGTGCAGCCTACCATCGGGTTGTTGCCCATACCCATGAAGCCCATCATCTCGACGTGTGCCGGTACTGATGAAGAACCAGCGAACTGTGCATCTGAGTGCATGCGGCCCAATGTATCGGTAAAGCCGTATGATGCCGGACCTGCAGCCATGTTATCCGGGTGCAGTGTGCGTCCTGTTCCGCCGCCAGAAGCTACAGAGAAGTACTTCTTGCCAGCAAGGAGGCGTTCCTTCTTGTATGTACCTGCAACCGGGTGCTGGAAGCGGGTCGGGTTTGTAGAGTTACCGGTGATGGAAACATCCACATCCTCGTGCCACATGATTGCCACGCCTTCACGTACATCATCGGCACCGTAGCACTTTACAACAGCGCGCTCCGGGTTGTTTCCGTACTTGACTTCCTTTACAACCTTGAGCTGTGCATCAGGG
>CAMNHD010000173.1 GCA_946538875.1 uncultured Treponema sp. | reverse complement strand
CAAGAGCCACAGCAGCCAGGGCATTCCTGAAATTGTAACGTCCAGGAAGCGGAAGGACAGCAGTCTCGGTGCCTATGCGCAGGCGGGAACCGTCAAGTCCAAGATCGCCGGCAAAAGACACATCTTCGTCCTGGTTCTCGCCGTAAAACACAACATTGCCGTCAACCAGATTCGCAAGAAAGTCCGCAAAGCCATCTTCCTTGGGAATAAATGCGGTGCCAAAGCTGTGGAAGTGGTCAAAAATCTTAGCCTTTTCCAGTGCGATATTCTCCTGGCTTCCAAGATTACCGATATGTGCGGTACCTATATTAGTGATTACAGCAAAGCGTGGCTTAAGAACAGCAGAAATCTCCCCCATCTCTCCGTGGCGGTTCATGCCCATCTCAAAGACGCCCACCTGATGCTCAGGCCTGATGCTGAACACAGAAAGAGGAAGTCCAGTCTCACTGTTAAGATTTCCCTTGTTCGAGACAACCCTGTACTTCCGGGAAAGAATGGAGACCGCAATCTCCTTGGTCGTAGTCTTTCCGCTTGAGCCGGTGATTCCCACACGGATCAGGTCAGGGAATTTAGAAACATATTTGGCCGCCGCATCCTGCAGGGCCTTGAGAGTATTTTCAACAACAATAAAATAAACGGCGGGGTTTGAACGGGAAACACCGGTAAAAAAATTTGAATCCTTTTCATAGTTTGTCCTTGCTATAAAAACGCAGGAAGCTCCCTTGTCCACAGCCTGGGGAACATAGGCGTGCCCGTCCTGCACCTCCCCGATAAGCGGAACAAAAAGAGTGCCCCTTTCAACAAGGCGGCTGTCAGTCTGGACCGATCCAAAGAAAAAATCTCCCTGACCCAGAACATGCATTCCGTCAACGGCGTCAAGGACTTCATCCAAAGACAAAAGACTTTTTTCTGCAACAATTGCATCCATTTTTTAACCCCACCCATAGCCGTCCATGCGGCTTTTTTTAACATTCGTTTTTACATCGGAAGGCCTATTTCTTGGCTTTCATCTCTACACGGATAATCTCGTCGGTTTCAGCCTTACGCATGCCAAGCTCCCCTTCAGCAAGGCTTTCTATGCGGTCGGTTCCCGAAAGCAGACTGATATCCGTAATCAGCTTTTTATTTTCTTCAACCAGTTCCTGCTGCTTTGACTCAAGCTGCTTGACCTGGTCAGTCAGATCAGCATATTTGCGTGCCTGGACCGCATCCAGAATCAGCAGTGCAGGAATGGACAGTGCACCAAGACAAAGCAGCACAAGCTTCATCACCCTCTTGAACTGATCCATCAGTATGCCTCCACACCATACAAGCGCTTTTCGTCAGCATCGCGGATTTTCCGCACGACCCTGAGTTTTGCACTGCGGGACGGCGAATTGGTCCTGACTTCCTCTTCAGTAGGTTCAACAGGCTTACGGGTAAGAAGTTCCGCACAAGGCGTTCCCCCACAGGAACATAAAGGAGCTTCAGGAGGACAGACGCATTGCTTTCCCAAATTTCGGAAATAATTCTTCACAATCCTGTCTTCCAGCGAATGGAATGTAATCACACCCATCTTTCCGCCGGGCTTGAGCACATTAAAGGCATTGTGCAAAGCTTCAGGTAGCCGCTTCAGTTCAGAATTCACATGAATGCGCAAAGCCTGAAAAGTACGCGTCGCGGGGTGTATCGGCCCGTATCGGTACTGAGACGGCACAGCATTGTAAATAATGTCAGCAAGCTCCTTGGTGGAACAAATCCGGCCCGTAGCCCTGGTTGAACAAATAGCCGACGCAATCCTACGGGAAAACTTCTCATCGGAATACAAGTAAATCATGTTCGCAAGTTTTTCTTCCGGCATAGTATTCACAACGTATTCCGCGCTTTCCCCCGCATTCGGATTGAGCCGCATATCAAGTTCTTCATCATGACGAAAAGAGAATCCCCTCCCACTCCGTTCATAGTGAAAAACACTAATACCTAAATCAAAGAGCACCAGATCAGGCCTTTCCTTTTCCGGCGGGTACGAAGCATAAAAATCATTGAACCAGCCGTTGAAAAAGTCCATCCTGGACCCAAATGGGGCAAGTCTTTCCCTAGCCCTTGCCTGAATCACAGAATCTGCATCCAGACCAAGAATATGCAGGGAAGGATACTTTGACAAAAAGTTGAATGAATGACCGCCTTCCCCCAGGGTTGAGTCAATCATGAATGCATTGTCTTCAAACGGTTCACCCACCGGTGACAGGTAAGACAGACATTCAGAAAGCAGAACCGGAGTATGAACAATCTCCATTTTATCCCCCAACGGAACACTCCGCGCACAACAGCCGGAATATTCCTATATATTACAAAACGATATCACGCAGACTCTCAATGGCCTCGGCCACAGAAGACTGTGAAGACTCGTCGAATTTACGGTACTCTTCCGCATCCCAGAGTTCCATGTATTTCTCCATGGCAAAGAAGACACACTCCTTACCGGGCTGCAGCGAGGCAAAATCCCGCAGACTTTGAGGAATAGAGAGTCGCCCTGACTTATCGAATTCGAGGTCCTGAGCCGGTGCAACAAACCGTCTCATGATCAAACGTTTTTGATTGTCAAAGATAGAAGCCTTACCGACGATTTTGTCGGTAAGACTCTTCCACTCTTCAAGTGTGAAAAGCATCAGACAGTGGTCAAGCCCCTGCGTCACCATGAGTTCATTTTCTTTTAATACTGAACGCAACTTGGCGGGAAAACTGATTCTCCCCTTTTCATCCATAGTGTTGCGGTACTCACCGATGAGCATATCCATGCCACTGCCTTCCGTATTTTCCCCACTAAATCCCACTGACTCCCATTTTAACCCATTTTTTTGTAATGTCAATGAACAAATGCGCCGATATTTAAATAAATTGTCATTTTTTCTCTCAGCCGCACTTTTTTCTTGTATAGTACCATATATAGCGTAGCACACAAAATTCTGACACTAGATTCGAGGCCATAGAAAACATTTTTGCCACAATGCCAACACAAAGCTGCTGCCGGCCGTGTACTCATGTTATGCGGAGCATACGCCTTGATTCACCGCCGGTGATTTGCTACAATCGGGTATAGGAAAGCTTTGGTGAACCCGTGTTCCGCAACTGCGCTGACGCTCCGGCCAGCCTTACGGCTGTCTGCCTGCGGCATTGCTCCACCCGGGGCTAGGCTGCACTGATCCTCACCCAGGCCTACACTGCAATGATAAACACTTTGAACGAAACACCCCTGCACAGGACACTCAAGACTCTATACCAGGTGGAAAACCCGGGAAGCATCACGGAAACTCCAGTAGGTCCATACATCGCAGACATACTTTGTCCCGACGGAAGCATCATTGAAATTCAGACAACAAGTGTCTCCCATCTTTTGGAAAAGTGCGTCCATTACATGGAAAACAAGCACAAGGTGACTGTCGTCTATCCCTTGCCGGTGCAGAAATTCATAGAAACCTACAGCCCAGGCGGGGAACTTGTCCGCAGAAAAAAAAGCCCTAAAAAACTTAACATTTACGGCGTATTCAAAGAACTTACGGGAATCCACAGCATCTTATTGAACAGGAACTTTACCCTGCACGTTCTGGAAGTTACAATCTCTGAACAGCGCCGCCAGACAGAGGCCCCTGTACAGTCTTCCAATGGCCGCCGCAGATTCCTCAAAGACTGGGTCAAATACGGTAAAAAATTGGAGGAAATCTCCACCAGACACATATTCCACGGCAAAAAAACATACAAAAAACTTCTTCCAAAGGGACTTTCCCCCACTTTTACAATACGGGAACTTTGCGGCAAAATCAGGGAAAACGGCATAAACGTAAAGGAAAACGATGTGCGCCTGATGATATGGATTTATCTAAGACTTGGAATAGTAACTGTGGAAGGAAAAGCCGGCCGCGCCATACTCTACAGACTCTGCCAGGCAGCCGGCACGGTTTGACAAACTCATTTTCAGAAGCAAAAAAAAAAGACCCCGCAGCATCCACCACGGGGTTTTGAAACTTTACCGGTCAAGATTACCAGGCATCGTTCATGTCATCCTCATCCCTGTTCTCTGAGTCGTACAGGTCAGTAACTGCACGCATATCGTCCAGGTAGAGGTAGTATGAACCCTGAGCTTCCATCGGGTTGCAGTCTACACGGAAACCAGTTACGCGGAGACCAGGCTTGTCACCATGGTACGGGCTTGTCTGGATGATGCCGTGGACTCCATCCGGTGACGGTGGAATTGCAGTGTTCAGCTTTTTCCATCCGGAGAACTCAAGTGATCCCATCCAGATTTCAAAGTTGTGGCCATAGTAGTCCTGAACCAGAAGCCACAGCTGGTGACCCATGTTGCGTCCGCATGCCCATACAGAAACTGTCTTGGTGATGCCTTCGATTGCAATCGGGCGTGCTGCATTGATGTAGAAAGAGTTTACTCCGCGGCGGAAGAACTCAACCTTTACACCAAGAACCTTTTCATCGGCAAGTTCCTGATTTTCTGAATCATCCAGAGGCTCCTTGGCCAATGGTGAACCGTCGAACAGACGACCGGTGATTACACCGTAGTCTGATGAAATATGCACGTTCCATGAACCTTCGCGCTCAAAGCGGTCTACGCTGACTTCGCGGGGAGCCTGACGTGCGCTGTCATTACCAATTGTGGAAGCATCCGGCTCAGCAATGCTT
>CAMNHD010000172.1 GCA_946538875.1 uncultured Treponema sp. | reverse complement strand
TATTTCTTTGTTCCGGACTGGCGGATCATGTAGGTATAGTACTCACAGTCCACCATATTGGTCACGACCATCTGCTCCACTTCGTTAAAGCCGTCATATTCAGACTGATTGTTTTCAATCCATGTGGAAAGCAGGGCAAGAGCTTCTTCCGGAGTAGCGGCACGCTTAAGCTTGAGTTTTAGTTCCATCAAGTCGTCAACCATGGCAACAGATGCTTCCGACAGTTTTACGTCGGCAAACAGACCGGCGCAGGCAAATAATAGGGCAGAAAGGCAGGCAAGGAGTTTTTTCTTGAAATTCATAAAACAGTTCCTTGTTAATTGTTTTTAGGCATCTACAAAATCCTTGGATTCCAGATTCCGGAGCTTACCTCGAGTTTCCAACAGAACAACAATCCACTTATTGTTTCTGTTACAAAACTTGACCGATTGTACAGAATGTTTAAACATTTGTAAAGAAGGGAGCAGGCATCAATTTTTTCGGCAGACACTCTGACATTCTTTGTTTACAAAAATTGTTTTCCGTGAGGAGAATTATCCCCGCACACGGCTACGCCCGGCCTGGAGGGCGCGAACCGCAGGTGAGCGGACGGCGCCGCAGGCGGCGGCTGGAGGCGGAATGCCGGAACCCGGAATGACGGGGAATGCGGTTCAGTAGGACCTTTCTCCATGCACAGAAAGTGCACGGAGAAGCCCCGTCCAGAAAAAACTTAGTGATACATCCAGTACATCAATACTTGAATGCGGAACCACCTATGAATTCGCGGATAATCGACTGGTTGGGCACAGAAGTCGCGGGAATCGTGGAGAAATTGTCCAGGAACGTAAGCAGGCGGCTGGCCTCGGCATATTCCTTCTGCATGGGAGTAACACAGCGCAGCAGAGGATCAGCATACACCTTGAGCACAGGAATCTCATAGTCCAGGGCAGTATTGAGCATAGCATCGGCATTGTTCTGGAACGGGAAGATATGAAGCCTCTCCCCCTTCTGGACATTCTCCCACATTGCGATAGTGTCGGCCGCACTCTTTCCCCTGAAGCGGGAATCGCGCACAATACGGCGGATAAGACGGTTGTCGCTGGTGGCAATGCGGTTGTGGTCGTCAAGATTGAGCTGAGTAAGCGCAGAAAGATAAATCTTGAATTTAGTGTCGGACGGAATAAGCGGCGTAAGCTTTTCGTTAAGACCGTGAATTCCCTCCATCACAAGAATGTCGTTGGGCTCAAGCGTCATAGTCTCGCCCTTGAAGTACTGAACCCCCTCGTGGAAATCGTAGTAAGGCACATCTATTGTCCGGCCCTCGAACAAAGCCACAAGATTCCTGTTCAGCAGATCCACATCAAGAGCTTCAAGACACTCGTAGTCATAGTTGCCGTTTTCATCCTTAGGAGTCTTGGTGCGTCCCAGGTAGTAGGAGTCAAGCGCAATTACCTTTGGCTTGTAGCCCAGAGCCTGGAGCTGAAGCGCAAGCTTCTTGCTGGTGGTCGTCTTGCCGGAAGAGGAAGGGCCTGCGATAAGCACAACCTTGACAGTCCCCCGCTGCTGAATCTGGTCGGCAATGTCCGCAATGCACTTAGTCTGGAGAGTCTCGGTTATATTGATGAATTCATCCACCTTGCGGTCATGGATAATCTGGTTCAGACTCGCCGCGGAAGTCACATTCAGCCGCTTGCCCCAGTCCTTGTACCTCTTGTAGATTTCAAAAAGCTTGGGCTGGTCCTCGAACGGAGGAAGCTCCTGCGGATTCTGGTGAGTCGGGAACCTGAGGAGAAAGCCCTCATGGTAGGGAATAAGGTCAAAGACATCCAGGCATTTTGTGGAACTTACCAAAGGCCCGAAGTACATATCGGTAAAGTCGTCCAGACGGTTCACCTGAATGCGTGAGGGGCAGCGGTAGTTCAGCTGCTTGCGGGTCTCGATAAGCCCGAGCTTCTCAAAGATTCCGCAGGCCTCCTGATAAGAGATAAAATCGTTTTCAATAATCTTGTCCCCGTCTATTATCCTGAGCATCTCGTTCTTTAGCTGCACAAGCTGTTCGGTGGAAAGACTCCTCCCCGTGTCAAGTGTATAGTAATAACCATAACCAAGGCTATGCCCCACCAGCAGTCGGGCATCAGGAAAAATCCTGTGGGAAGCAGCGGCCAGCACAAAACACAGGGAACGGCGGTAGATGGCCGCACCGTCACGTGAATTCTCGTACACAGGCTCCAGCTCCGCAGAGATGTTGATTACAGAGTCAAGCGAACGGATTTCGTTGTTCACTTTAACCGCCAGAATCTTCTGTCCGTTGGACTCAAAGCGGTTCATGAGAGTGATAGGTCTGATTTCATTGTCGACCACTATAGAACTGCGGTCGGGAAAAGTAAGTGTAATTTTCTTCATGCCTATATTATAAAACAGAAACAGGGCTTTGACAAACAAAACAATTCTTTTTTTTGAAAGACACCGCACAGTCACCCATTACGCCTGGCTGCAACCGGCCGGACAACGCACCCCATTCCCCGTGTTCCAGGGTTCCGGCAGGACGCTGCCTCCATTGCTCCGGTCCCCTCCGCAACCGCTGTGCGGCCCTTCCACCCGGGCTTAGCCTCCTGGTCCTGCATTTTGTTAAGATTGATTTACATGATTCCCCACCCCCGGGACTTGACACAAAAAAGATAAAGTGATATTTTACTTACATTCGCTCGATTAACTCAGTGGTAGAGTGCTACCTTCACACGGTAGAAGTCACTAGTTCGAATCTAGTATCGAGCACTAAACAGAACCTCCCGACCAGCGTCCCAAAGCGGACGCCTTTTTTAGCCCTCAGAAACAAAAGTCTACAGATAAATCACACTTACAAAATCTAAATAAAATCTTAAGCCGCTATTATCGGCAGAAAAAGCAGATTAAATAATTTTTACAAGTGCAAATTATTAAAAAAAAACTTGACAGAAAAAAGTTACAGGCTTACTATAGATTATGTGGAAAAAAAAATCTCAAATCCACTCAGTTAAGAAAGATTTTCATCAGGAGGCTATTTAAATGAAAAAATCAGTTCTTATCATCTCTGCTCTTGCTGTGGCTGCAGCAGGACTCACTTCTTGTACAAAGGGCAACGGAAACGTTGTCTTGAACAAGGACAAACCACTTGTATTCTTCAACCGCCAGCCGTCTGACCCGACAACCGGTAAAATTGACGAAGACTCAATGAACTGGAACGACAAGACATACTACGTTGGCTTTGATGCTGCCGGTGGTGGAGCAGTTCAGGGTGATTTGATTTTGAATTACCTGCACTCAAGGGACGAATCAATCGACCGCAACAAGGACGGCACAATCGGTTACGTTCTCTGCATCGGCGACGTCGGACACAACGACTCAAAGGCCCGTACAGAAGGTGCACGCCGCGCATTGGGAACCTGGAACGGTTCAACAGACCCGACCAACACTAAGGAAGGCTCAATCACAATCGGCGGAAAATCTTACAAGGTAGTGGAATTGGAAGGAAAGGCCATGACCGGTACTGACGGTTCAACCTGGAACGCAAACGCTGCAACAGACGCAATGGGCGGATGGGCAACCAAGTTCGGCGATCAGATTGACCTTGTTATTTCAAACAACGACGGTATGGCTATGGGATGTCTGCAGGCTTCAAACTTTCCCAAGGGAGTACCTATCTTCGGTTATGATGCAAACGCAGACGCAATCGAGTCCATCGGTAACGGTGTCCTGACCGGTACAGTATCACAGAACGTCGACGCTCAGGCTACTGCAACTCTTCAGGTTATCCGCAACCTTCTGGACGGTCTTACTGGAACAGACGTCTACACAAAGGGTCTGTCAGTACCAGATGCACAGGGCAACAAGATTTCTGCTGACCTTGAGTACATCGCTTCAACAAAGGCTATCCTTGCAAAGAACACTGGCGTAAACTCCACAAACTGGACTGCTTATGCCGGCGGCGCCCGCGACAAGGGAATCCACCAGTCACAGGCACCAAAGAAGAAGGTTCTGCTGACAATCTACAACTCAGCTGACAACTTCCTCTCTTCATCTTACCTGCCAGCATTGAAGTACTATGCTCCACTTCTGAACATTGATCTTACAGTTGTTCAGGGTGACGGCCAGAACGAAGCTTCATGTCTTGACAAGTTTACAAACCTGAATGGTTTCGATGCCTATGCAATCAACATGGTAAAGACCAACTCAGGAAAAGACTACACAGACAAGCTGAAGTACTAAGCGGAAGAAACTATGGAGGCTAGCATTCCTGAACAGCCGACGGCAGTCCGGGAGTGCTAAAAGTTCAACCGCTGATTACAGCCTGCGGGAATGGTGTTAGTGTCGCCAATCCCCCAGGCCGTTTTTATCGTTAAAACATTAATTTTAACTGACACAACAAGTTTAGGGTAAGTATGAATACTGATATTGTTCTCGAATTACGAAACTTGTCCAAGTCATTTGCAAAGAACAAGGTCCTGAGCGGCATCAATCTGAGCGTCAGGAAGGGTTCTGTCATGGGGCTTATGGGTGAAAACGGCGCCGGTAAGTCTACCATGATGAAGTGCCTCTTCGGCATTTATGCAAAAGATGAAGGACAAATAGAACTGAATGGCAAGGGTGTGGATTTTAAAAATCCAAAGGAAGCGCTTGAAAGCGGTGTGGCCATGGTTCATCAGGAGCTGAACCAGTGTC
>CAMNHD010000171.1 GCA_946538875.1 uncultured Treponema sp. | reverse complement strand
AATCAGGATGTTCCTCATGTGCACCCGGAATTTTATGGACGACATTATGTATACCATCCACAGCACGCCGATGGCAAGATCAAAGACTATCACAAGATAGTTCACAATCTCTACCCAGAAAGGATACTTTCCGTCCCAGACAACAGAGCAGATGCTTGAAGTCGTGGCACAGCCCAGCATCACCAGCATGACAAAGAAAACCCTGTTCTGGAACATGGATATAGGCTTGCGTATTATATAGAGAAGCAGAAGAGAGGCAATTACTATCAGTGCGCATACGTTGAACCAGTTGTTGTACACAATCACAGTACACCTCCCCCGCCTTCGCCGGCCTGCTTTATAATCTTCTCATCGGCAATGAAAAGGTCAACCTCCGGTCCCTTGAGCGCATGGGAAAAATAAAAGCCCTGCATCATCGTGCAGCCAATCTGCTCCGCATATTCCTTCTGCTCGACAGTCTCTATGTGCTTGGCCTTAATCTGGAGGCGGAGCCGCTTTAGCATTTCCATCGTAGACAGAAGGAGTGTGTCGGCCTTTTTTGAAGTGAACGCGGCATGTGTGAGAGAATTGTCAAGATTCACCGCAGAAAGAGGCATCTTTATCATCATACTTGCATTAGTGTATCCGTTACCAAAGTTGTTCATCACCAGCATAAAGCCCCTTTCCCTAAGCATCTGAAGATTCTGCGCTATACGCGGCTCGTAGGCTATTATGGTTTCCTCCAGAAGCTCAAAGGCAATCATCTGGTGCGGAATGTAGTAAATATCCACAACATCGCTGATAATCTCGGCAATGTTCTTACGCACAAGCTCCGACACAGGAAGCACGACTTCCATCTGCCTTGTACCCTTCTCCAGGAGCCTTGACTCCTTGATAAAGGCGCATACCCTGTGGAGCATATAGAAGAATATACGCTGCATGGAGCCGTTCTTTTCCGCCACAGGAATGAAATCCCGCTCGTGCACTGTCCCCAGTTCCTTGGAAGTGATTTCCATGTTGACCTCGAAGGAATCGCACATATTCCTGTCCACAGAATACACAGGCTGGTAAAGGATATCCAGGGCACCGTCCTCAAGGGCAGTCTTAAGCTGCTTGTCCAGAAGCAGGTAGCGGTGTTCCCCCTCCACATCCAGATCCTTTACAGCAATGCGTCTGCGGTTCAGGGGAAGCTGTCCCACATGACTGTGTTCTCCGGAAACAAGGTCCACCAGTATCTTTAGTTCCAGTTCCGTCTTAAAGTCCCGGGGATAAGAGACAACACAGTAGCAGTGCGAGAGCAGTATGTTATAGTCCTTTACAATGAAGGGCTGCTCAAAGCGTCTGTCCAGTTCCGAACAGACATTCTCCACCGCATAGCTGTCAGACGAAGGAAAAACAACCGCAAAGGTATTGCTCCTTATCCTGTAAAGCCCAAGCTCACGGGTCAGATGCTCAAGATAATGAGCAGCGGAAAGCAGAAGATCATGCACCACGGAAGGTCCCAGATCCCGCTCAAGCGCCTCCACATTGTCTATGGTAAGGATTATCACTTCGCGGGGCATCTTGCGCTGGACAGCCGCCTCTGCCGCAATGTAGAAGGAAGTGCTGTTCTGAAGCCCCGACTCAAGGTCGATGTAATCAGTGGGACTCTCCACAGTAAGGTAGGCAAGCAGAACCGCCAGTGAATTGGCAAAACATTCCACCCTGAACAGAGGCAGGAAGGCCTGCACAATATTGGCCACCACAGCCAGGGCCACAAATGACACCACAGAAAAAAGCTTGTCGGACTTTGCATTCTTCCTGAACGAAATAATCAGAATGATGATAAAAACCAGGTAATACGCCGCGGAAAAATAGAACACCAGGGCAAGCGGTCCCCTGTGGTAAGTGAGCTTCCCGTCATAATAGAACACACTGCCGTTCAGCACGTTCACCATAAGCAGCAGGAAGCAGATCAAAATCGGAAGAATAAGAATAAGCTGCTGGGTAGGCCTGTTCACCCTGAGTCCAAAAGTTGAGTAAATATAGCAGACAAATGCCGCGCATGAGCCAAGGTGCACACCGTAATAAGTGGTATTGCACAGCACAAGCACAGGCTTGGACAGGTATACAGAATCCACACCTCTAATGGCCATATTCTCAAGGATTGCGCTGAACAGCTCCGACACAGTGGCAATAAGCACCAGGGTGAACACAACCCTGAACCAGGTGTTCTGCCTTAAGCCGGGTTCCTTGCGGATGAGAAGCACGTATAGGTTTACGAGCAGCAGTGCAAGCGCGCTCACATTGAACCAGACGTTAACAATCATTCAGAATATCCCCCTGGTATTCGTCCTCGGACGCATACAGTTCCGTAATAGCTTCAATGGCAGGCCGGATCCGGTTGAAGGCATCCACAATTGCAGGATCAAAATGCACCCCGCTCCCATCCCTGATAATCTCGTAGGCAAGCTCAGAAGAAAAAGCATCCTTGTACGGGCGCTTGGTCACAAGCGCGTCATAATTGTCGGCAACAGCCATGATACGTGCGCAGAGAGGAATGTCGGTGCCGGACAAACCGTACGGATAACCGGAACCGTCCCACCACTCGTGATGGTAGAGAGCCACATCATGAGCCATCTTCACATACTGCATGTCCACATTGTCCTTCATGGTGCTTTCTATAAAGTTTGCGCCCATGGTAGTATGCTGCTGCATAAGGCGGTATTCCGCCTCAGTAAGTTTCCCCGCCTTGTTGAATATTTCCTTGTCAATATAAGTCTTTCCAATGTCATGAAGAGGAGCCACCTGACACATCTTCTCCACAAAGGAACTGCAGAGCTCAGGCCTGAACAGGCCCTCGTCAAAAAGTTCCTGCGCAATGGCCTTGGTATAACCGGCAGTACGGTGCAGATGCCCCTTGGAGGAGAGGTCATGATGTTCCGCAAGGGATGAAAAGCCAAGCACCATCTGGTCGCGCATAGTGCGCATCTTGTCAACAGATTCCACAAGCTCAAGAGTCTTGGTCTCCACATCGCGCTCAAGCTGATCCTTGTATGTATGCAGCAGAGTAACATCCTCAAGCCACACCACATACCCGTACAGGAAACGTCCCGAACTGATGCGGCAAATCTTGGGCTGGAACACTTTTTCGCCACATGGAATATAGGCACTGTTCCCCATAGTCTGGGAAGAATCAAGCGATTTTTCCTCAGCGACAAGATCCTGTATTACAGAACTCAGCACCAGCGGCAGCACATTGAAGGCATTCCTGCCAATCATATAAGAATTAATCTCAGGGAAAAGCCTAAGGGCGGTGTCATTGATATTAATCAGCCTGTAACGTCTGTCCAGCACCAGGGCAGGTGTATTCACCATATCGAACACAACATTGTTGGCAAGAACATTCACGTCGCAGAATTTTCTGATTGCAATAAGATAGACCAGCAGCACATCGGAAACCATAAGCGCAGTAGGCACCACAGGTATAGGTTCATGACCGGCAATCCTTATCAGGAGCTTCTCAAGCAGGTAACTGAGCTGAGGCAGAACAATCACGCAGTAAAGAATGATTATGTCGGTCTTGTCCACAGCATGATTTGTGACCAGCACCCTTGCAAAGACAAATGTAGTGCACGCAAAAAGCACTATGGCCATGACCACATAGAAGGTATGCCCCCAGCCGTACACCTTGTGCAGCACAGGGATTCCGTCCCTGAGTCCGGAAGAATAGTCAGTGTATAGCCAGTGATTCACATAGCGCAGACTCTTTGAGTCGAACACGCAGGCCATAAACAATAGAAGAAACATTGAAGTCAGGAAGAACGCCTTGAGCCATACCCCGGACTTGACCTTAAAGTAGTCAAAGAGCAGCATGACCACACCGCCCATCACAACACTGCCCAGGTACTTGAGTTTCGTTCCGTAGACAAGCATCTGAAGGTAAGCCTTGGAATACATAATCATCAGGTATCCCAGGACGGTGATGAGAGAAAACACGATGTATGCCACTGCAAGCCTCTGTTCATGGGAAGGCCTCTGCAGCACAATTATCGCACAGCAGGCCAAAGCGAGGCAGACAGCGCAGTTTGTGAAGATTTGTTCAACAGCCAGTACAGTCATTAACCACCTTACCTACTATTTTACCACCAAATTCAGATTTTGCAAGAAATAAAAAAGGCAGCACCTTGCGGCACCGCCTTTATCAAGAGAGTAATTAAAATCCTAAATTTTGACAAAATGCAGACACAAAGTGGATACCGGCCGCGTACTCATGTTATGCGGAACCGATGGTACATGCTGTTTGAGCCTGAGATCTGACCAACAGCGCCATGGAGGGAGCGTTGGATGTTACTATTACAGCAAGCTCCCAGCCCGGCCAATTCAGGATTCCATTATCTGTTCAGATATTCCACAACCAGTTCGCCCATCTTTTTGGTACCAACCAGTTTACCCGCAGCCTTAACAGACTCAATGTCCTTACCGGCAATGTCACCGGTGCGCCATCCGTCATCCAGGACTGCATTCACGGCCTTCTCAATTGCCTGAGCCTCAGTCTCCAGCTTGAAGCTGTAGCGCAGAAGCATAGCGGCAGAAAGAATAGTCGCAAGAGGATTTGCCAAGTCCTTGCCCGCAATGTCAGGGGCAGAACCATGGATAGGCTCGTAGAGGCCTGGGCCGGTACCGTCACCAAGAGAAGCAGAAGCCAGCATACCGATTGAACCGGTCACCTGGGAAGCCTCGTCGGTCAGGATGTCGCCG
>CAMNHD010000170.1 GCA_946538875.1 uncultured Treponema sp. | reverse complement strand
GGTTGATAAAAAAACACATCAATCTGGTCAGGCTGAACGGATTTGAAGATGCCTATCCAAACCAGCTTTCAGGAGGAATGAGTCAGCGTGCCGCGATTGCAAGAGGACTTGCTGCCAATCCAAAGATTCTTCTTCTTGATGAACCCTTCGGAGCACTTGATGCCTTGACCAGAATACAAATGCAGCAGGAACTTCTCCGCATTTGGAAGGAAGAAAAAACAACTATGATAATGGTGACTCACGATATTGACGAAGCCATCTATCTTGGACGCAGAATTGTTGTAATGTCTGCACGCCCCGGAGAAATAAAGGAAATAATCAATGTAGAAACCACAGACAGAAACCGCGGAAGTCCTGATTTTTCCTTTTACAAAAAGCAAATCTTCAAGCATTTCTTTGAAGGCACTAACGATACACAGGTTGAATACAATATCTGAAAACGAAAAAAATCCAAAGAGGTAAAACCATGGCAAAGATCGGGAAACATATCGCAATTTACGGAAAGGGTGGAATCGGTAAATCCACAACAACTTCAAACATAAGCGCAGCGCTTGCGGAAGCAGGCTACAAGGTAATTCAGATTGGCTGCGACCCAAAAAGCGATTCAACAAACACACTGCGCGGAAATAATTATCTGCCCACAGTTCTGGACAGTCTGCGCGGCGGTAACAAAGTCAAGCTGGAAGACATTTCTATCACAGGTTTTAAAGGTGTCCTCTGCATTGAATCAGGCGGCCCGGTACCGGGTGTCGGATGTGCAGGGCGCGGTATAAATGCAGCCGTCACACTTCTGCAGGAACTTCATCTGTTCGAGGAATTCAAACCAGACTACGTACTTTATGATGTTTTAGGTGACGTTGTATGCGGTGACTTTGCAGTTCCTATCCGTGACGGAATCACTGACAGAGCCTATGTCGTAAGTTCCTCTGATTTTATGGCAGTCTATGCGGCAAACAATCTCTTCAAGGCCATCAACAAATACGCTCCCACCGGAGGAGCAAAACTCGGAGGAGTCATTGCAAACAGTATAACTGCCGGTTATTCAAAATCCATCCTCAACGATTTTGTTGCAAAAACAGGAACAAGCATTGCAGGATTCGTCAACCGCTCAATAGTAGTCCAGCAAAGTGAACTTTACGGCAAAACCGTAATTGAAGCAAATCCTACTTCCGAACAGGCCGACATCTACAGAAATCTGGCCAAGCATATTGCCGAAAATGAAAACCTTGTTGTGCCGAATCCACTTGGAGTCACTGAACTCAAAGACTGGGCAAGGGAATGGGGCGATAAAATCTATGACCTGAATGCCGGTGTTGTTTCGGGCAACAATTCACTTTAGGAGCCTGCAGATGAGCTATTTATCCGAACGCAAAATAGTAACACGGGAAAAACGACTGTCATCACTCTCGCATTTTAACGGCACTCTTGAACAGCTTGCCTCGGAAATAAGCGGTGACGAAATAAAACAAAAAATCAGAACCTTTACTCAGATTCACCCTGATGAAATTATACTCGCAGCAAAACTGCTCAGCACAATTCAGGAAACGGCTGTGATAATTCACGGATGCCAGGGCTGTGCTGCCGGTGGGATAGGTTTCAGCCGCAACGAAAAAAGAAACATCTATTCCACAAACCTTCAGGAACGGGACACAATTCTAGGAAGCGACGCAAAGCTATCTGATACAGTCAGGAGAGTTTACCACGAACTTTCTCCGCGCGCTGTCTTTATCATAAGCACACCTGTTGTGGCTATCAACAATGACGACATCAGTTCCGTTATTTACGAACTGGAAGACGAGCTTAACATCAAACTTGTTCCTATTTTCACTGACGGATTCAAGACAAAGAATTCATACACAGGTTACGACATCGCGCTTCACGGACTCCTGAAATATCTTGCACTTCCCGCCATTGACAAAGATGCTGACCCGGAAAAAGATTTTGTGAACATTATCTCCGTCTCGGAATCAAAACGCGCCTTAAACCAGATAAAAAGAATCTTTTCTGACCTGGGGCTCAAGTACAATATTATCCCGAATTTCTCTTCAATTCAGGATATCATCAGGGCAAAACACGCCAAGGCTTCGATTGTACTGAATCCTGATGAGGGCGCCTACCTGGCTCAGGAACTACAGGAATCGTTTGGTGTCGAGTACATTCCGATTCCCGCACCGATTGGTCTTGAAGCAACAAAAACTTTTATTCAAAAACTAGCCGGACTTTTTGGCATACAGGATAAAGCCAATTCGTACATCCGTGATAATGAATCAAAAATCCAAAAGCAGACTGTAAACCGTATATTCTCAAACAAAGCAATTTTTCTGGAAACCGACTCCTTTTTGCTTCCAAATTACATAAATCTGCTGGAGGAACTGGGAGCCAGAGTCACAGCTCTTGCAGTACCCTTTATAGATCTGAACAACAGAAAGATTTTCCTCAAACTTGCACAGAATAAACCTCTCACACCAATCATCGTTGGAAACGGTCAGTTGTTCGAAAAGACAAATGAACTCTCAAAAAATTCCTACGACTATTTCCTGAGCAATAGGAACAATGTAGCATTTGCCGCTGACTACAACACAATTCCAATCACACTGCAGAACACTGCCGTCTTTGGCTATTCGGGATTTTCCGAACTCTATCACATATTTTCAAGTGCCAGATTTTTCCCCGGAAGCAATCAGAATTCCATTTATGCTGACGGCTGGCTCAAAAAAAGAGGAAGCTGGTATGTAAAACAGGAGGTCAACTAAATTGCGGAAAGATATTTTTCTACCAAGAAACGGATGCGCACTGCATGGGGCTTTGCAGACAATACGTGCACTAAACGGCATAGTTCCGATTGTACATGCCACTTCAGGATGCGCCTATCAGAATTTTCTGGCGAACAGCGCAGGCTCGGCAGGCACTTATGCAATAAACGGTCCTGCAATTCCGGGAACAACAATCCAGGAGCGTCATATTATTTTTGGCGGTGCTTCCCGTCTTAGAGAACAAATCAAAAATACAGTAAAAATAATCCAGGGGCAATTATACATAGTTCTCAACAGCTGCCCGGCCGCTATGGTAGGAGACGACATTGATGCCATGTGCCGTGAAGCTCGTGAACAAGGCGAAAATGTCATCGATTCCCTTTCTGCAGGTTTTCACGGCGACTCGCATTTTGGGTATGACAAAATTCTGGTGGACATTTTCGAGCAGCTTCCCTTGGTCTTTAAAAATCTGCATAAAGAAAAACAAGCACGTCTTGTAAATATATTCGGAATTGTTCCTTTTTCCGACATCAACTACAAAGGCGATCTTGAGGAAATCAAACGGATTCTTAGCGGAATAGGAATTACAGCAAATACTTTTTTCAACACCGAAGACAGTCTGGAACAGCTTAAGTCGGCAAGCAGCGCAGAACTCAGTATTGTTTTTGGAGAATGGGGAAAAAATGCGGCTGAAAAATTGAATGAACTTTACGGCGTGCCGGTTTTAAGTTTTGACTCAATCCCGGTTGGAGTAAAGCAGACAATAAACTTCATTCAGTCAGTCAGCGCAAAGCTTTTGTTCACTCCTGATGAATTGTCCGCAGCCGAAAAATTTTTAATTGAAGAACAGACAAGGTTTACCAGGTACATACAAAGCGTCCGCGAACTTTACTACGAAAACCACATCGCAAGAAATGCCACAATAGTGGCTCAAGGAAACACTGCCCTGGGAATCGCAAAGTTTTTGACATCGGATTTTGGAATCACAATTGAAAATCTTATAATCACGGATTTTTACAGCAGCGAAACGCTTACCGACGAACAAAAAGCCCTGTCCCTGGCAAGCATAGGTGTAAACATACACTTCTCCTCTGATGCAAAATTCATTGAAAAGATTATCCGGTCCGGCACAAGCGGAATCATTCTTGCAAGTTCCCTTGAGGAACAGGCCGCTGATGACAACGACATTCCTCTGCTCGTAATTTCATACCCCCAATACAAAAGGGTAAGCCTTACGAAAACTTATGCAGGAATCAACGGAGCGCTTTTCCTAACCGAAGACTTATTCTCCGCTGTTCTAAGTTCAAATCTGGATTTGTAAAAACTGTTTTTCCGTCTGCCCCATGGAAACAGTCAAATTAAAAATATAGATTTAAAAATTGAAACCCCGATACAGAGTGTCGGGGTATTGCATTATAGTTTCAAATCATATAAAACCAATTTTCTTCGTTAAGAAATTCTTCTTTTACAATTTTGTTATTTTCGCTTCCATTGCTTTTATAAACAAGCTCAGGATTTTTCAGACTGACCCGCGTTTCAGACGGAATTGATTTTGTGATAAAAACATTTCCTCCAATTACTGAATCATGCCCCACAACAGTCTGCCCACCAAGTATAGAAGCACCGGCGTAGATTGTAACATTGTCTTCTATCGTTGGATGGCGCTTGCTGTTCTTAAGACTTTGGCCACCACGTGTAGAAATTGCACCAAGAGTCACTCCCTGATACAACTTTACATGTTCTCCGATTACAGTAGATTCTCCAACCACAATTCCTGTACCGTGATCAATAAAGAAATACTTTCCGATTGTGGCACCTGGATGAATATCTATTCCCGTCCTGGTATGGGCATACTCCGTCATCTGCCGCGGTAAAAGCGGAACCTTCAGCAGATAAAGTTCATGGGCAAGTCTGTTGACAGTAGACGCCATGAGCCCCGGGTAGCACAAAATTATTCCTTCCAGACT
>CAMNHD010000169.1 GCA_946538875.1 uncultured Treponema sp. | reverse complement strand
GTACGGCACCGCTTACCGGGTACGGCACCGCTTACCGGGTACGGCACCGCTGAGCAGGCACGGCACCGCTGAGCAGGCACGGCATCGCTAAGCAGGCAGGCCGCCGCTTACCGGGCACGGCACCGCTAAGCAGTCACCGCACCGCTAAGCAGGCACGGCACCGCTTACCAGGCACGCAATCGTTGAGCAGTCACCGCACCGCTGAGCAGGTACGCAACCGCTAAGCAGACACGGCACCGCTTACCGGGCACGCAACCGCTAAGCAGTTACCGCACCGCTAAGCAGTCACCGCACCGCTAAACACCCGGCTTCACCCCAGCACCGCTTTAGTCAGCCAGGCACTTATCCAATGCAGCCGAAATAGCCTTTTTGTCAAGCTTCTGACCAATAATGCAGAGTTTTATCATGCGGTCACCCACCTTGGGATCCCATTCATCCATAATCTTTGGATTCTGGGCAAGAATTTCCTTGCGTTCATTTTCCGGTGCGGCGGCAATCCACTGACCAGAGTAACCGGCCTGAATCTGGCGGCCGGAAGTCTCAAAGACCCATGCCATTTCCGGTTCATCGGCAAACCACATAAGACCCTTGCAGCGGATGATGTTGCGCGGCCATTCATTGGCATATTCATCAAGCTTCTGGCGGTCAAACGGCTTCCTGCGGTAGTAGATGAAGGTACCGATTCCGTATTCGTCCTCAGACTCACCCTCGTGGCGGTGTTCGTGGTGATGGTGTTCGTGACCATGGTGATGGTGTTCATGCTCGTCATCATCGTCATCATCGTCATGGTGGTGCTCATGCTCATCGTCATCGTCATGTTCATGGTGGTGACCGTGGTGATGTTCATGCTCATCATGCTCATGGTCGTCGTCATCATCGTCATCTTCAACTTCACCGGACTCAAGCTGCTTGCACCAGCCTGCACTGGCATAAACTGCGTCAAAGTCAAAGCTGCCCGTTCCAAGAACTTCAGCAACATCAACCTTTCCGTGGTCAGTCTCAATAATCTTGACACCAGGGTGGAGAACCTCAATCACCTTGCGGACCTTCTTGAACTGATCCTCGGAGACCAAGTCCTTCTTGTTGATGACAAGAGTAGAACAGAATTCAATCTGCTGAACCAGCAGAGACTCAATGTCCTCCTCATCCTTGTCCTTAAGCAGGGCATCACCACCGGCGAACTCGTCAACAAGACGTGCAGCGTCAACAACACCAACAACATTGTCAAGCACGCCATTTGAAATCATTTCAAGCTCCTGGGCAATAGGCATAGGTTCGCAAACACCCGAAGCCTCGATCATAATGTAGTCAAACTTGCCGGTCTTGATAAGATTTTCAATATTCTGGGCCAGCTCGCTCTTGAGAGTACAGCAGATACAGCCGTTGGTAAGCGGAACAATGCTTGAAGTATCGGTAATCTTAGCACCGTCGGCAATCAGCTTTGCATCAACATTCACTTCGCCAATATCATTTACAATGACGGCAACCTTATATCCCTTCTGATTTGTCAGAACCTGATTCAACAAAGTTGTCTTGCCCGCGCCCAAATAACCGCAGAGCAAAGTCATAGGAATCTTTTTCTTAGCCATACTAACCTCTTGCTATAAAAATAATAAATTTTTCCACAAACGACTATAGGGTATTTTCAAAAAAATCACAAGTGGAGAAAGATTTTTCGTTGTACTCATTTTCCGGCGGCGTCCACACACAGAGCAAGATTTATAAAAACCGTAAGGCTTGACTTTTGGTGCACCGGTGTTCCGGCCTTCGCTCACGCTCATACTTCCGGCTGCGCCTCCAGTACTCCGGGCCTCCATACCGGGCCGCGTTGATGGGGTTCCGCATTCAGCAAGCTACGGGGTATGCCCCCTTACGCGCGAATCAAAAAACTGATACTATCTACATTGATTATTTGTCTGAGGAGAAAAAAATGGATGGAATAAAAATCAAAAAACTTACGGAATTGGATGACAGGACAGGAACATTTATAAATGAAGAGTTCAGTAAATACGCTCAAAAGCACAAAGTAGACTTGAATTATGAAGATTTTTGCTTTGTGGCACAGGATGACAATGATAATATACTTGGTGTAATAACAGGCCGTGCCTATTACAATGAAGTTCATATCGGAGACCTTATAATAGAAGAAAATTGTAGAAAACAAGGATTGGGCAGCAGGTTGGTACACGTAGTGGAAAATGAATTCAGCGGAAAGTCCTACCAAAAAATTACGCTCACCACATTCGGTTTTCAGGCTCCTGAATTCTATAAAAAACTTGGTTATCAGCTTGAGTTCATACGTAAAGATAAAGACCCAAATCTATGCAAATTTTTTTTCGCAAAGACTATTCAATAACAGATTGATAGCGGCAGATGTCCTGCGCCTGTTTAAACTATTCGGAGCCAGGGACAAGCTTGGCCGCACCCCTCTGCAAATAGGCAAAAAATACTGCGACCCGGACACCCCGCTGGATTCAACCGGCCTTGACCACTGCAAGCTCTGCACCTACTGCTGGAACGGCAAGGAATAAGACAAGTTCTAAAAACTTCACTTTTCCGATATGTCCTTATAAAAATGCATGGAAATCAATTTTGCCACAAATCTTTTGCAAAAAAAACGCGATAAGGAGGAGGGCGGCTTTCAAAATCATTCTGCTATCTTATTGCAAAACTGATTTCTGTGTATAAAAAACACCAACAAACCTACGCCCGATTGTTCAATAAAAATCTCCCTCCATGGAGATTTTTATTGTCACGAACTTTCAGTTCGTGAGGTTTACTTTGTTAACAAATGACGCAGCCTCCATGCTGCTCTAGGAAAAGAATTTTTAGCGGGGAACTTGAAAGGGACAAACACACGGTTGCAGCGGAGCATGGATGTTTTAATTGCAATGCAGTCCGAATAAATAATTAAGATTATTCTTGTATTTACGCAAAGCATGCCTTACAATATTTATTATGGAAAGAAAAGCTTTGTTTAGGAAAATCCCTGTCGCTGTAAGCTTGATTTTTTTTGCGGCCCTATGTTCTGCACAGGAAGTAAAGTCTGGTGTTCTCACTATTGCAAAAGGATGCAAGAGCATTGAAGAAAATGCCTATATCGGCAGAAAAGACATTACGAAAGTAATCTGTCCTTCAAGCCTTGAAAAGATTGGCCCCTCTGCCTTTAAGAACTGTACTTCCCTTGCTTCCGTCTCATTCAATCAGGGGCTTAAAGAAATAGGCTACGAGGCTTTTGCAGGCTGCTCATCCCTCTCTTCCGTTTCTTTGCCCGACAGCGTGGACACAATTCTTGGCAGGGCTTTTGCCGACACAGGAATAACTAAAGCTTCACTTCCTTCTTCCATACAATTTGTTGACGCAAATTCTTTTCCAAACAAAATCGTTCCCTACGACAGAATAAACGGCGAGGAGCTTAAGCCAATAGACATTAATTTTGCCCTTCCCAGCCACAACATGCCTCAGGACAAATACATTGTAAAAAAAGAAGAGGCCCGCGTTGTGAACATAGACATGTACGGCGGCGTTTATGTGAATCCACTTGCGGGCAACAAGGGAAACGACGGTTACGGCTATGTTGATTTTACCCTTCCCGTCTGGGACAGGGACTACCAGTACATTATAGAAATTCTCGCTTCCGGGGCGTCAAACTATGAGATTGGAGAAGCGCCTTCCGGTGCAAAGTTTATCCGAGCCACAGTGGGGCCTGTTCCTGTGGAAAAGACATATTCTGTAACCATGCGTTTTAAGCTCATGCAGATTCCCCTTGAGTACACAAAATTTCTTTCTGACAAATTTCCTGCCCAGTACGGTGAATACGAAAAGTTCATGCTGCTTCCTTCCGAAACTGCCGGTGGCTGCTGGCCAAACCATCCCTACTTTCAGGATCTGGCCGACGAGTTCAGGGAACAATCCAATACACCGCCTGAGCTTGCAAAAAGAGCCTTCATCTACCCCTGGCATCATCTTTACTTTGACGAGAGCTGTATGCCTCGAACTCCTGCTCACGCTCTCGCCGCCGGACTTGGAGACTGCACGGAATTCTCAGGCCTCTTTGTCACTGTCTGCCGTGCCTGCAATATTCCGGCAAGACAAATTTCTGTCTCAACTCTCAGTGGCAAAGAACCCCGCAAAGTTACCAGAACCAATCACAGTCTTTCCGAGGTATACATGGATCCTGTTGGCTGGTTTGCAGTGGACGCGAATCTTGGCGGAGGAAGCCTTGTAGGCAAGCACCGCTTCGGTTACATTCCTCCCCTGCAGATTTTCTTCAGGCCGGAAGATTTCAACTATTCCTATTACCCAACACTCAATCCTTCTGAGGGAAGCAAGCTAGGTGCTTCTGTGGTCACACCCATTACGGCAAGTATTGGGGACACGGGGGAGGCAAAAGAAATACAGGAGCGCAACAAGAGAAAAACAAATACCTCTCTTGTAAAGAACATGGGAAGGGGCCGCGTTCCTGCCACAAAACGTTACACGCAAAAAGAAGTCATTGAGAACCTTTATGCCAACGCCTACAGGCCAAAAGACATGAGGGACATTGAGATTCTAATAAACAGGCTGTCTCCTTACGAAAAAAGAGTCGGCATCATGAAGGAATATGGAGAGAGGGACTGGATTACCGCAATGGAATATCCTGTTGAATATGATGTAAAACTCACCAAGGAAGAGATGGACATAGAAAGCGAATTTGCCCTGTACAAAGAATTTAAGATGG
>CAMNHD010000168.1 GCA_946538875.1 uncultured Treponema sp. | reverse complement strand
CCCCCTCGCCTTCAAGCCATGACGGCTTTACGGCTACCCCCTCTGCGGGGGACACCCCCGCAACGCCCCGGGAGACGGTGAGCGTACTAAAGAATTTTTCCTATACATTCAACAAGGGCGAAAAAATAGGAATCTTCGGAGACAACGGCTCAGGAAAAACCACCCTGCTGAACATAATCACGGGAAAGCTTCCGCCTGACTCCGGCACAATCACTGTTGGTCAGAACACAGTGTTCGCTTACTACCAGCAGAATCCGGAGTTCAAGGACACATCCCTCACCGTGCTTGAATACGTCAAGGAAGCTGCGGAAATAATGCACATGGCGGACGGAACCACACTCAGCGCAACGCAGTTCCTGGAGCAGTTCGGCTTTGAAGGTAAAATCCAGTATTCCCCGGTAAGCACGCTCAGCGGCGGCGAGAGGAAGAGGCTTTATCTTGTGCGGCTTCTTCTGACAAACCCCAACTTCCTGATTCTGGACGAACCCACCAACGACTTCGACATCTTCACCATGAACATCCTGGAGCAGTTCCTGATGGGCTTCAAGGGCTGCCTTCTCATAGTAAGCCACGACCGCTACTTTATGGACAAAGTGGCAGACACACTCTTCATACTGGAAAAAGACGGTTCTGTCTCAGGCTTTGTGGGAAAATGCAGCGAATACATAGAATGGCGCAAAGAGCAGGACTCGCTTGAAGCACAGCAGGCCAGGGAAGCAAAGGCACAGGCATCTTCAGGCGGAACCACTGCAGGCAGTGCGGGAACCAGCACC
Organism: uncultured Treponema sp.; assembly: GCA_946538875.1. The sequence continues at coordinate 3,956 of CAMNHD010000168.1, read as the reverse complement.
GGAACCGCAGAGAGCCTAGACAGCGGCACCCAAAAGAAAAAACTTTCCTATAAAGAGCAGCGTGAATTCGAATCCCTGGAAGAGCGCATAGCAGAACTGGAAGACCAAAAGCCCGCTCTGGAAGCCGACATGTCCTCCGCCGACTACAGCGTCTCGTCAAAAGCAGCCGCCCTCTACCAGAACCTCACGGCAGAACTGGACTCCGCATACGCGCGCTGGGAAGAACTAGCCGCAAGGGCCTAGCCCCCGGAGCAAAAAAAAGCTGTCCACCAAAGCGTCAAAGTCAAGAGGCGCTTGGGGGGCAGCATGGGAACCAGTCTTTTTTTGGACATGGCAGAACCCGTAAGTCCAGCCATGATTCCAACCTGTCAGATTAGAACTTTACACTCACAATGAATCTCAACTTAGTAAACAGAATATTGTCCAATGTACTCAAAAGGCTGCCACTACCGCCCTCTGATTCAAAGTCAGTTCCGAACAGAGTCTGCAAAATCTGCCAGTTGAAGTCAAGTGAGAAATTCTGGTTGATGTCATACTTGAAGCCAGTGTTGAAAGAAACCTGGCAGTTGTCGGCCATAGAGTCGCCGTCAATGTCAGAATCTCTAACTTCAGAAGTAGCGTCAGTCTTCTTTCCGCCGTAAGTCTGAGAAGAAGAAACTGCATAAGGAAGTGCAAAGTCAACACCCGCATTCAGCTGCATCTTTTCCTTGGGGATGTAGTAGACACCCATTCCCAGTTTCGGATTTACAGTGAAAGTAGTTTCTTTTGTGGCAGTTGCTGCATGATCGTCAGTGAATTCCCATGCAAGAGGAAGGCCAGCCATGACCTTGAGGCCGAACTTTTCATTAGGCTCGAATTTTGCTGAATAGCTGGGGCTGATTGCAAGAGTAACATCAGAATTCTTGACCTTATACTTTGTTCCATTGACAATAGCGTCGGATACTGTGTCAAAGCTGAGTGCCAGATCAAGTCCGGCGCTGTGTGCGATCGGTCCCTTCTGGGCAAAATCAATGCCGCTTCCGAGAACAATGTCGAATGTGCCCGGGACAGGTGATTTGTCGCCCTTCTTGATAAGGAGTCCGTCATTATCCTTGATACCCTTTGTCACTGTGCTTGTGTTTTCGAATGAGCCGTCGTCGTTCTGAGTAAAGTTGTATCCGTAAACAAATGAGGCATGAGGAGAAAGTCCAAGACCTGCAACGTCAAGCTTTGTTCCAAAGTGTCCGCCGAGTTCGAATGCAGTCGTGCTTGACTTCTCATACTCTGAGCTTGAAGAACCGTTATTGTAGAACTTGAATCCAAGCTTGGCGCCGATTTTTCCAAAACCGAACAGATTATCGAATGTGAACATAACAGGTTTATTTCTTTCTGTTTCGGACTTAACCTGTTTTCCGTCAGTATCATAATCCACATCGGTTGCCTTTGTACCGAAGTCACCGGAGAAATAAGTACCCCAGTACAGCACATTTCCGAACTGATGGGCAGCACCCAGTGTGTAGGCATGGAAACTTGACTCGATTCCAAAGAAGGCAAAAAGGTTCTGCGGCTCCACACCACTCCATGAAGTGACTCCCATGTAGTCGTCAACATCAGTACCAAAAGCGCCGGAAGTCGAAATATTTGTATTCGAAGTCTGGGCAGAAACAAGGCTGGCTGCCAGAACAGCAGCTGCAAGTGAAATAATTTTTTTCATAATCTACTCCTATTAAGATAATTGAAGCAATTCTAACAATCCGTTATTTTTTTGTCAATCTATACCAGAAGCAGGAATTGAAATCAAATTTTGACAGGATGCAGACAAAAAGCGGAATCATAACACTTTTTTTCTTGTTTTTTACCCGGATTTTCACTATTTTATGATTATGGCAGCTGTTTTCCTGTTTTTCACCGCAAAACACAGGCCGCAGCAGCTTAACCAGACAAGTTTTTCCCACGGGGGTTATTATGACAGAAAAAGGCAGGACGGTTCTAAAAAAGATTCTAAAGCCGTCAACATTTATCGGCGCAGTCATAGTGGTGCTGCTTTCGAGCATGTTCTTCTCAAGCTTCTTTGTCGTGGACGAGTCGGAACAGGCAGTAATCACAAGATTCGGCAGCTATTCGCAGACTATGGGTCCAGGACTACACTTCAAGCTCCCCTTCGGCATAGACAAAAAATACATAGTTGCCGGAAGCAAAGTTGTCCAGACAGAGCAGTTCGGCTTCAAGACAACAAAATCAGGAGTCGTCAACAAATATCAGAACGGCATCAAATCAGAATCAACAATGCTCACCGGAGACCTGAACATAGTCGACGTGGAATGGATCATACAGTACCGCATAGTCGATCCAAAGGCATGGCTCTTCACAGTCCAGGACAGAACCCAGACTATCCGCGACATCAGCCGCTCCGTAATCAACACCCTTGTAGGAGACCGCGCAATCCTCGACATAATGGGCAGCGAGCGCTCAAACATAGAGACAAACGCCATAGACATGATGAACGAACAGTTCTCCGACCTTGGAATGGGAATCAACGTCTTTGCCGTAAAGCTCCAGAACATCGTGCCTCCCGCTGGAGTTCAGGATGCCTTTGAAGACGTAAACAAGGCAACCCAGGACATGAACCGTTACATAAACGAAGGCCGCGAAACATACAACTCGCAGCTGCCAAAGGCACAGGGAGAAGCCGACCGCCAGATTCAGGTGGCAGAAGGCTATGCCGCAGAACGCGTCAACAAGGCAAAGGGAGACGTAGCCCGCTTCAATTCAGTCTACGAGGAATACCGCAAGGCACCAGCCATCACCAAGGAACGCCTCTATCTTGAGACCATGGAAGAAGTAATCAAGGCCCAGGCCCAGGACAAAAAGCCCACACTTATCGACAGCGAACTTGACAATATTGTTCCGTTCAAGAATCTTGGCGAAACAAAGAAGTCAAACTAAGCCGGTCAAGCAGGCAGTCAAAGCAGGCAGACCATCAAGGAGCAAAGCATGAAAAAGAGCACAAAGATTTTTATAATTCTTGCAGCAGTAGCAGCAGCATTGATTTTCCTCTTTATGACAGGTCCCTTCTATATAATAGAAGAAGGCAACCAGGCCGTAGTCACAAGGTTCGGGCAGATAGTCCAGACCCGCACCAAAGCAGGAATATACCTGAGGATTCCCTTTGTAGACACAGTGACAACTTATCCAAGCCGCATCCTTTCCCTTGACGGAGACGACGAGCGCATCCCCACCAAGGAAAACCAGTTCATAGTAGTCGACACAACAAGCCGCTGGAGAATCTCAGACCCGGCCCTCTTCTACCAGGCATTCAAGACAGTAGACCAGTCATACGCAAAACTCAGCGACATAATCGACTCTTCAACCCGCACCATAATAACACGCAACCGCCTGAGCGAGATTGTCCGCAGTTCAAACATCATCAACGAGCGCAATGATTCAATAGAAAACCTTGGACTGGGAGTCACAGCCGCCGACACCGCAAAAATCAAATCCCTGATTACTGAATCCACACAGAGCGAACCGGTAACAAAAGGACGGGCCATACTCTGTGACGAAATGGCTGACGAAGCGCGCAAAATGGTCGGGGAATACGGAATAGAGTTGATAGACATAGTGCCCCGTCAGATAAAGTATTCCGACGAGCTCACAGAAAGCGTCTATAACCGCATGATAAAGGAACGCAATCAGGTGGCACAGGCATACCGCTCACTTGGCGAAGGAAAAAAGGCAGAACTCCTTGGACAATTGGAAAACGAACGCCGCACCATAGAAAGCGAAGCCTACCGCAAGAGCGAAGAGATAAAAGGAAAGGCCGACGCAGAAGCCGCGGCAATCTACGCAGAAGCATACAGCCGTGACCCGGAGTTCTACGCGTTCTGGAAAAGTCTTGAATCCTACAAGAGCACAATGGGCAGTTTCGACACAACATACTCAACCAGCCTGGATTACTTCAAGTACTTGTACACCCC
>CAMNHD010000167.1 GCA_946538875.1 uncultured Treponema sp. | reverse complement strand
AACGGCATCTGTTATCGGAGAGAGTAACAGGTGCCTTTTTCATATATACGCGGAGTTTTGAGTCTGTTCAGTCTTTATTTGAACATTCTTTTTTATATAAATGATTTCCTTGCGTTGAAAGTCCCATCTCTTGATTTATTTGCATAAATATGTATAATATACCCCAAAATTGCATATTGTATTGCAAGAGGAGTTGCTCATGTCTAAACTTCAGGGCTCTTTTACGGCTATGATCACACCGATGTTTTCAGACGGTGCTATTGATTATGATGGCTTTAAGAAGAATGTTTTGTTCCAGTTGGAGCAGGGAATCGACGGAATTTTGCCTTTGGGAACAAGCGGCGAAACACCGACGCTTGACGAAGATGAAGAGGAAAAACTTATCGACATCGCTGTCCCGCTTGTTCATGAGTTTAACAAAAAGAACGGAAAGGATGTCAAGGTTATTCTTGGCGCAGGCAGCAACAACACACGTGATGCCGTACGCTATGTAAAGAGAGCAAAGGCAAAGGGAGCCGACTATGCCCTGGTGGTGACTCCGTACTATAACAAACCAAGCGACGAAGGAATTTTCCGCCACTTTGAGGAAGTGAGCAAGGTAGGAATACCCGTCATTGTCTACAATATTCAGGGACGTACAGGAAAAAACATTTCCACATCCCTTCTGCAGCGTATCGCGGATCTTCCAAACATTGCCGCAGTCAAGGAGGCTAGTGGAAACATAAGCCAGATGATGGAAGTGATAGAAAAGGTTGTGTCAAAGCATCCTGACTTTTCAGTTTTAAGCGGTGACGACAGCCTTACTCTTCCGCTGCTGGCCGCCGGTGGCGACGGAGTTATTTCTGTAGTCACAAACCTGATTCCTGCCCTGATGACGGAGTTGGTTCACAAAGGCCTTGAAGGTGATTTTGAAGCGGCACGCAAGATTCATTACCGCCTGCAGCCATTCTTCCGTGCAGCATTCTGCGATGGAAACCCAACCAGCATCAAGTATGCAATGAATGTAAAGGGACTCCCCGCAGGTTCACTGCGTCTCCCGCTGGTAGAAGCAAAGCCCGAGGCCCGTGCAACAATTGAGCAGGCTCTCAAGGACTGTGCACTTTAAGTTATTCTGCGGAGCATCTTTCTGCCGGCCCGCAGCATTATAGAAGGAACTTGAACAAGACCCTTCGGAGGTTTTTTATGGATAACAATAAAATAGCAGTTGGTGTACTCGGCGCAACCGGAATGGTCGGTCAGCGCTACATAAAGCTTTTGGAAAATCATCCCTGGTTCGAGGTGACCTATGTAGCCGCCTCACCGCGCTCAGCAGGCAAACTGTACAAGGATGCAGTTTCAAGCCGCTGGCTCATCGGCGCAGACATTCCTGACGGAGTGGCAAACCTGACGGTTCAGGATGCAAACGATGCAAAGCTTGCAATCGGAAAGTGCAAATTCGTCTTCAGCGCTCTGGAAATGGGCAAGGACGAAATCAAGGCATTGGAAGAAGCCTATGCCGCAGAAGGAATTCCGGTAGTTTCAAACGCATCGGCAAACCGCTGGACAAGCGATGTACCAATGCTGGTTCCTGAAATCAACTACTCTCACCTTGACATCATCAAAAAGCAGCAGGAGCACCACGGCTGGAAAAAAGGCTTCATCGCCGTAAAGCCAAATTGTTCCCTGCAGACATACATGATGCCGCTTCATGCCCTGATTATGGCAGGCTACCCTGTAAAGCGCATGATTGTCACCACAGAGCAGGCAGTCAGCGGAGCCGGTTACCCAGGAGTTCCATCCTATGACATGATAGACAATATCGTGCCTTACATCGGCGGCGAGGAAGAAAAGACAGAAAAAGAATGTCTCAAGATTTTGGGAAGCGTTGACGGTGACTCAATCAAAAATGCAGCGGCTCCTCTTGTTTCCTCAACCTGTACCCGTGTACCGGTTATTGACGGACATACCGCAATCGTAAACATGGAGTTCGATCTTCCCGAAGACAAAAAGCCAAGCCTTGAAGAAATCGAGAAAGTGTGGACTTCTTATACCTCGGTGCCTCAGGAGCTCAAGCTTCCGTCAGCACCCGAACATCCGATTGTTGTGCGCCATGAAGAAAACCGCCCTCAGCCCCGCCGTGACCGCGAGACAGAAAAGGGCATGGCCTGTGTGATTGGCCGCCTGAGAAAGTGTGCCGTGTTTGACATCAAGTTTGTTGCGCTCAGCCACAACACAAAGCGCGGAGCTGCACTCGGAGGAATCCTCAATGCCGAACTGCTTAAGGCCAAAGGATTCTTTGACGAACTGTAGACCATGCTGCTGAAGTATCTTGCAGTTTTTTTCATCTCGATGGTACCACTGATAGAGTTGCGGGGAGCAATCCCCGTTTCTCAGGCATGGGGACTGAACATCTGGGGTTCCTATGCAGTCAGCATCGTAGGAAACATGCTGCCGGTTCCTATCATCTATCTTTTTGCGCGGAAGTTTCTGGAATGGGGGCAGGATAAAAAAGGCCTTTCCAAAATCTGTAAATTTTTTCTGGTAAAAGGAAACCACGCAGGAGAAAAACTTCAGGCCAAGGCAGGCCGGGGGCTCTTTCTGGCACTTCTGCTGTTCGTGGGGATACCGCTTCCGGGTACAGGTGCATGGACCGGGACACTTGCCGCTTCCATCCTGAACATGAAGTTCAGGCAGACAGTCATATCCGTGGCACTTGGAGTGCTCCTTGCCGGCGTGATTATGATGCTTGCCAGTTTGGGCCTGTTCGGTGCGATGGGAAAAATTTTCTAGAAAAAAATCCAAATGAGCTTGCGTGCTCAGGAAAACATTGTAAACAATAAAGCCCTGTTTATTATGAACGGGGCTATTTTTTTAAGTGATTGTCCTTGCTCCGGAACTCAGCAGTTCACCGCATTCCCCGCCATTCCGGGTTCCGGCGTCCAGCGCCTCCATTCCTCCTTTCAGTCGGAACCGCTCCGCGGCCCTGCAAGTCGGGCGTAGCCGTATGTGGATTGATATCACAAGTTTACTCTCAAAATAAGTTATACCTGCGGTTTGCAATTCCAGTATTGACAACAAAGAATCGATGTAATAAATTTTCAGCATAAATAATATGGAGGACAAAATGGATTTTTTGGAATTGTCAAAGGCAAGGTATTCTGTAAGAAAGTTTTCACCAAAAGCAGTGGAATGTGAAAAACTTGCAAAGATTCTTGAGGCGGGCCGTCTGGCACCAACTGCAAAAAACTCACAGTCACACAGGATTTTTGTTCTTAAGAGCGGGGCTGCCCTGGAGCGCATCAACGGGGCAACCGGTATGGCTTATCATGCGCCTGTAGTGCTGATGGTCTGTTACGATAAAAGAATTTCATACAAAAACACCATGGATGAACATTATCCAAATTATGACGGCGGTGAAGCCGATGCCTGCATAGTCACTACTGAGATGATGATGGAAGCAACCGAGCTTGGACTAGGCACGCTGTGGGCACGCGGCTACGATTCCAAGAAAATCTATGACGCATTCCCTGAGATAGAAGGTCTGGAACTTGTCTGTCTGCTTGACATCGGTTATCCTGCAGAGGACTCTGAGCCTTCTCCGCGTCACTTTGACCGCAAGGCTCTTTCCCAGACTGTCTGCGAACTGTAGGTTCCTGGGAGACTGCGTTTTTTTGTCAAAGGAAATCCGGCTAACCCCGATTGGAAGGGCCGCCGCAGGCGGTTGCGGGGGAGCGTAGCGGAGGAGCAATGGAGGCCGGCGCCGGCCGGAACCCTGCAAAGCGGGAAATGCGGTATGGTGGACGGTCGGTTTCAGCTGATTGGCGAATTGTCCTGAATACGGCTGGTTATAAATGCGTGGAGACGTGTGAGTGCGTCGTTGAGGCGGAATGCGGGGCAGGCGATGTTTATCCGGACAAAGCCTTTGCCTGTGTCACCGTATTCCTCGCCGGGAGTTATCCAAAGTCCAGTTTTTTTGCGCAGGGATGTGCAGAATTCCTGTGTGTCGTCTGTGAGGGCGCTGCAGTCCACCCAAAGAAGGTATGTTGCCTGCGACGGCACGGGTTTTAGCACGGGGATTTTTTGCGCAAGGAATTCATGCGCGGTCTTTTTGTTTTCTTCTATATAATTGCGGAGTGCGTCGAGCCAGGGTGCGCCTTTTGTGAATGCGGCCTCTGCGGCTTGCACTGCGAATGCGTTTGGTTCTGCAACTTCGTCTGTGTTAAGTGCGCGCCACATTTTGTGCCGGAGCAGCGGATCGGGAACCATGACGGCGGCTGTCTGCAGGCCTGCAAGGTTGAATGTTTTTGTGGGTGCGATGCATGTGACGCTGATTCTGCTGCAGACGGAACTTGCGCTTGCGAAGGGGATGTATGATGTTCCGGGCGAAGTTATGTCGCAGTGGATTTCGTCCGAGATGACTGTGACTCCGTGTTTTGCGCAGAGTTCACCTGTTCGGGAAAGTTCTTCTTTGCTCCAGATTTTTCCTACCGGATTGTGCGGGTTGCAGAATATCATGAGTGTAACCTGGGGGTCGCTGAGTGTTTCTTCCAGGCGCGTGAAATTTATGGAATATGTGTTTGAGCTTTTGTCGTAGTCGAGCGGGCATTCTGTTATGACGCGGCCGTTGTTGCGGATTGAATTGAAGAAGATATTGTATACGGGTGTGAGCACTACGACTTTTTCTGCAGGGGTGGTGAGTTTCCTGACTGCGCTTGAGATTGCGGGAACCACTCCTGTGCAGAAGATGAGTGTTTCGGG
>CAMNHD010000166.1 GCA_946538875.1 uncultured Treponema sp. | reverse complement strand
ATCCGGGAATGACTCTTCCGCTTTCAAAGTATGTATTGTCATCTGACTTTGGGATGAGGGTCAGTCCCATCAGCGGAAAATGGAAATTCCACCACGGAATAGACATGGCGGCACCTGCTGGCACCGATGTTTATGCGTGCAAGGGAGGAATTGTCAAGTATTCAGTGGCTATGGATCCAGTTTATGGTAATTATGTGATTCTTGACCATGGCAAGGGCACGACAAGTCTCTATGCGCACCTAAGCTCAGTTCTTGTAAAAAAAAACGACTCTGTGAGCGGTGGACAGATTATAGGGCGTGTCGGGACAACAGGTCTTTCCACAGGGCCGCACCTTCACTTTGAGATAAGGCTCAACGGGGAGTCTCAGGACCCCCAGAAATATCTACAGAAAAGCTGATTCAAGTGTTTTTATGGCCAGGAAGGCAAATTACGCTTTGGGGCTAGTAAAAAACTTGAAAATATAGTATAATCTTAAATATATGCTTATGCACGTAAAGAATTTTCGATTTTTAATTCTTACTCTTGGTCTTGCCCTGTCCTCTACAGGAAGCCTTTTTGCGGAACAGTTCCGTGTGCATAGCTGTGTCACCCTGCCGATTTCAGCCGAAGGGCAGAAAACATCTGTCAAGGCAGGAATCAACGACGCAGTGCTTATAGAACTTCCGGAGGATAGAACCTTTATACAGGGTATAGAAATATCTTTCAAAGTACCGACTATTGTGGCAACATGGCATGACAGCGTGGCCTGGTCCTTTTACCAGGACATAAAGCCATCTCCTGTGCAGGGGCAGATTGACTACTCGGGCACAAGGGGAAAAACCGGAACGTTTGGCTCTTCCCTCAGCCTTAACCTACAGGTGCCGCTAAGTGCAAACAACTCGATTAAAAAGGATCCCTACTCTCACTACATCGAGCAGATTCCTTCAATAGTGAACGGAAAGATTTTTCTGAGACTTCAGCTTGTGATGAAGGGAACCGACGATGAAATCTACAAGGCAAAGATAGAAGTCAGCGGAAAGCCTATCTTTATCAACAAGGGCAAGCTGGTTCTCAAGACAAGCAGACCTGCCGGCGACGACGCCAAGCCATTTTCCGTCTTTGTTGACGGGAAAAGCACGGAATTGCCGGAAAAAGGACTTTTTCTTAGTCCGGGAATGCACGACATAAGCCTAGTCTCCGACTATTACAGGAATGAAGTCCGTACAGTCAATATTGAAAAGGCCAAGGTTTCAACTCTCAATGTGGCTTTCCGCAGCACAACTCCTCTTGTCAGGATTGTATCGCCAGGTGGTACCAAGGTTACACTGGACAATGAACCTTTAGTGGAGATAAAGGATCCCATCGAAGTCAGTCAGGGTGACCACGTATTCCGTTTTGCAGTAGGTGATTACGAAGTTGTAAAGACCATTACGGCCCTTAATGGCCACAGTTATACAGTCTCTGTCTTTATCGACGCAAAGATAGAAGACGAAGAATGAGCGGATCCCTGAATCAGTTTTTTTTTGGAATCAGGCGCGTCAAAGTATAACTTTTTTGATATACTCATCTCTAAACCTTGTAAAAAATGGGGAAACTGGTTATAATTATCAGGCAGAGGCAATTGCAGCCAAAAGGGTGTTCCTTCGCTCAAGAAATGGATTCTTGACGGTTCGGGCACAAGAGATTTGAATCATAGAGCTATACCCTGCCAGTGGAAACAGCAGCTGCCTTTTGTGCCGGCCTGGAGAACCATCGGAAAATTTTGTTTTTTGTGGTGATTTAAAAACAGATAATAACTAAAGAGGCTTTAGAGCCATAAAGAAGTCATTTTTATTTTAACAGAGGTTAATATATATGAATTTTGTTGAGGAAATGAAAAGAAAGGCTAAGGATTACCAGAACAGCCTTGTCCTTCCAGAAGGAACAGAAGAGCGCACTGTAGTCGCCGCTGCAAAGATTGTACAGGAAAAGCTTGCAAAGACTGTCACACTTCTGGGAAAAAAGGAAGAAGTGGAGAAAGTGGCCGCAGCCAAGAGTGTTTCCCTTGAGGGAATCGACATTGTTGACCCAGCTTCTTCTGAGTGGCTTGACGATTTTGGCAAGGAATACTTTAAACTGCGCCAGGGTAAAATCAACAAGAAGACCGGCGAAGCGGAAATACCATCCGAAGAAGCAGGAAAAGCCTTTATGGTGAAGGATCCTCTGAGTTTCGGCGCAATGATGGTGCGCCTGGGCAAGGCAGACGCAATGGTTTCCGGTGCTCTCTCTGCAACCGCAGACCTTCTGCGTGCAGGCCTCAAGGTTATTGGTACGGCAGCTGGCACAAAAACAGCCTCTTCTTGCTTTGTGATGGACACACACGATTCTTCATGGGGAAAAGACGGATACCTTATTTTTGCTGACTGTGCAGTAAACCCTACCCCGGACAGCGCTCAGTTGGCCGACATTGCCGTGGCATCTGCAGAATCCTGCCGCCAGCTTCTCGAAGCAGAACCGGCTGTCGCTATGCTTTCATTCTCTTCAAAAGGAAGCGGTGGAAAACTTCCTGATGTGCTCAAGGTTCAGGAAGCTGTTAAACTTGCTCATGAAAAGGCTCCGGATCTTCTTCTTGACGGAGAACTTCAGGCAGATGCAGCACTTATTCCTTCTGTCACAGCAAAGAAGGCTCCAGGTTCACCGATTACAGGAAAGGTCAACACTTTGATTTTCCCAAGCCTGGAAGCAGGAAACATCGGTTACAAGCTCGTCCAGCGTTTTTCACATGCAGATGCCTACGGACCAATTCTTCAGGGCTTCGCACAGCCAATCAGTGACTTGAGCCGCGGATGCACCAGCGATGAAATCGTTGTGACATGTGCAATCACACTGGTTCAGGCCGGTAAGAAAAACTAAATTATATGAGCTGCACGGCATGGGAGCGCAAAATGTCCAAGCATTCACTATTCATACTGAAACAGATGGCGCTCTCTGCCTGCTCCGTCATAATTCTATTATCTTCATGCACTACTACCACCAAATCCCAGGTACGGACGCAGGAAGAAGCCATACAGGCAGAAGAAAAGAAAGAAGTCCCTGTAGACCTGACTAAATTTCCGGACGGCAGCCGAATATGCACTTCCGCAACAGAATATCAGGACAAAAAGACTATTCTCATGACTTTTGCCGGAGACTTGATGGCACATAACGTCAACTGGTCACGGGGTAACTACAGCAAAATCTATGAGGACATTGCACCTCTGGTCCAGGCAAGCGATCTTTCCTTTGTAAACCTGGAGACTCCTGTATGTGCAGAGATTCCCTATTCCACATACCCGCAGTTCAATGTTCATGCCGAATATGTCCAGGCGTCAATTGACGCAGGCTTCAACGTATTCAGTCTGGCGAACAATCATACCAACGACCATTTCTTGAAGGGAATAAAGGCGACAAAGAAATACTTTGACCAGAAGCGTGAGGAGACAAAAAATACCGGACGTCCGGTTTATGCGGCTGGCCTCAAGGAAACCTCGCAGGGGCCTCTCACATACCAGGTCATTGAAAAGAATGGATGGAAGATTCTTTTTGTAGCCATCACGGAAATTCTCAACCGCAATGACTATTCTTCCTACATAGATTATTATTATCCTGCCCAGAGCCGCAGGAACACCTTTGAAGCGGAAATAAAGCATCTTAGGGAAACCATAGAATGCGACCTCTTCGTTGCAAGCATCCACTGTTGTGAACCGGAGTACATTCTGACAGTTGACAAAAAGCAGCGGGATTTCTATCTAAAAGTACTCGAAGCAGGAGCAGACATCGTCTGGGCAAACCATCCCCATGTCTCAAAAAGATGGGAAGTTATCCCCGACAAGGACAATGTTCCCAGGAAGGTCATTTTTTATGCCATGGGAAACACAATAAGCGGACAGCGGACCAATCCCAGCTGGAGCAATCCAGGGGCAAACCGCGACTACACCGGCGACGGCTACATGGCTCAGCTGCGTTTTGTAGATGATGAAGATGGAATCAGACTTGTCTGGTTGAATCCGCTGCTGCTGACCACTTACATCACTCCGGAAAGAATGTATGTAATCAGATTTTTAAATCAGGATTTTATTGACGAACTTAAGGAAAATGGGCAGTCCAACTGGTCTGTCTATCTTGGACAACGAAAAAAACTTATGGATAAGATACAAGGAACAACACTATGGCAATAGATTACAAAAGCCTGCCAGTCTACGAACAGAAGGACAGAATACTTGAAACATTAAGGACAAATCAGGTTATAGTTGTGCAGAGCCCCACTGGAAGTGGCAAGACAACACAGCTCCCCGTCATACTTCACGAGGCCGGATATTCTCAGTCCGGAATTATAGCAGTCACTCAGCCACGCCGTATCGCGGCCCTAAGCGTCAGCGAATTCATCGCAAAACAATTGAAGACTTCCTATCCCGGGCTGGTAGGATACAAAATGCGCTTTGAAGACAAAACAGATGCCTCCACAAAGATAAAAATCATGACTGACGGCATTCTTCTGCAGGAAATGAAGCTTGACCCCTGGATGAGCAAGTATTCCGTCGTCATGGTCGACGAAGCCCATGAACGCAGCCTGAACATTGATTTTGTCCTCGGACTGTTAAAAAGAGTTCTGGCGCAGAGGCCAGAATTCAAGGTAATTGTCTCTTCAGCAACAATGAACGCAGAGGCTTTCAGCACATATTTTGACGGCTGCCCCATTGTTACAATCGACACTCAGGTATTCCCTGTGGCTATGGTTTACGATCC
>CAMNHD010000165.1 GCA_946538875.1 uncultured Treponema sp. | reverse complement strand
TGAAAAGGAAGCTGCTGAAAACAGCGGGCCTGAGGCGGAATTGGTTGAAGGAATCGAGGATTTTGACAATACAACAGAAGAAATTGTCGAGGGTATTCCTGAACTCATTGATAATACTGAACCGGCCAAAGATGAGCCTCCGGTGGAGCAGGAACCAGAAAGCGAACCTGAACCGGAGAATCCATTTATCGAACCCGATGTGATTGACTCCGATGTACCTCAGGAAGAGACTCCTTTTGTCGAACCTGATGTTATTGACGACACACTCCCACAGGAAGAGGCTGAGCTTGAAGAACCAGAGATATTTGATGAAGAGCCTCAAATTGAAACTGAACCGGAAGCAGAACCAGAAACTGAGCCCGAGCCAGAAACTGAGCCTGAGCCAGAAACTGAACCTGAGCCAGAAACTGAACCCGAGCCAGAAACAAACACCCCTGCCCCACAGCTCAAGGAAACCGAACTCGAAGAAACTGTCGAAGAAGAAGATGAGGATTCTTACGAAGACTTTATCTTTATTATGGAAGACGATGAAACTGAAGACAGCGTAAATACAGACCCAGAGGAACAGGCTGAGCCAGAAAACTCAGTGGTGGAGCTGAACATTCCTATTGAAGTAGAGGATCAGGAAGAAGAGGAAAATACTCCTACAGAAGAACCCGGACCTGCCATTGAAGTCGTAGAGGCTTCAGATGAAACTGATGATGAAGTTGCAGCGCTTCCAGAACTCCAGGAAGAAGATAAATCCGAAGCTGCTATGGACGAGATTTCCACAGAATTGCCTGTTGAAGAGGAAACAGCTGCGCTCGAAGAAATTGATACAACTCTTGATTCCTTCGATATACCTGGTGAAGAGTTGCTCAGCGAAGAGCTTCCATCTTTTGATGAAAAAGAAGATACAGTCACTGAACCCGCCGCAGAAGAAGTTGTTTCACCGCTTGTGGATGAAGGCCAGAATATTGATGTAATGGAAGAAGCCGTCAATGATGAACTTCCAGAATTGTCGGACGATGTTGATACTGGTCTGGAACCGGCAGCAGATGATGATTTGGGAGAATCAGTTCCAAGAATCGGCTCCGGCAGCAATGAAGATAAAGAGACCTCTATCCAGGAACCGGAAACAAGTGCACCTGCTCAAAGCGACGAAACTCCTGTAGAAGAAGCAACTCCAGTGGAAGAAGAAGTTCTTGAACCTCTTGACGAACTGGAACCGCTTGACAACACCGCACCTGCTTTGGAGACCTCGAAGACCACTGAAGAGACTTCCAGCCAGGAAGTCCCAGAAGATAAACTTAGTCCGTCCGAAACCCCAGAAGAGAACAAGCCTGTTGAACAAACTGCTGAACAGGCAGAACCAGCTGTGCAGTCAGAACCAGACCAGCAGACAGAACCTGCCGAGCAGGCACGCCCTGAAACAAGCAAGCCTGATGAGAAGTCTGATTCCAAGCACCAGGAATCAAGCCAGCCTTCAAAAGCTGAACTCACAGACCTTCTTCAGGAGGCACAGGCAGCCGGAGCCAAGCGCAACCAGCCGTCCTACCTGCTGGATTACGAGCTTGAGGACGATAATGAAGTGCCGGAAGATGAACCTTCTGCCGCAAAGACTATAAAGATTGACAAACCCGATCAGGCCGATGAATTTGTCGTGACCCTTTTGATGAAGGCCGCCAAGGATGGAAACGATTGGGAAGTAAGAAACCTTATTGCCAACGGTGCCGATGTGCAGAAGCGTGACGGTGACGGATGGACTGCCCTCATGTACGCAGTCCGCTATCAGAACAGCCTTCCTCTTGTCAAGGCTCTCCTTGATGCCGGGGCCCTTGTCAGGGTACGCAACATTTACAACGCAACACCTCTCCTTCTTGCCGCCGACTATTCACAGAACCCTGAAATCCTTGCGCTTCTGCTAAAGGACAGGACAGCCAGCGAAGACGAAGTATTCAAGGCATTTGTGCTTACTTTGACCAGCTCTGTAGGCTCAAGCCATACAAAAGCCGCCAAGGTCCAGCTTTTCCTGAACATGGACATAGCCCTGAACCGCTTCTGGAAGGGAAAGACAGCCCTCATGTACACATGTCAGTACAGTTCAGATACAAGTCTTATCAAATTGCTGCTTGACAACGGCGCAAAGACTTCGCCAAGGGACAACGACGGAAAGACAGCCTTTGACTATGCAAAGGACAACTCAAATCTTGACCACGACGAGATTTTCTGGTCACTGAACAATTAGGGATAAATATGAGAATAACTGGTGGTGCCCTAAAGGGCAGATATACTGAAACTCCTGGCGGCAAGATGGCAATCCGTCCGGCAATGGACAGAATGAGAGAGTCTATCTTTGACATTCTCAACACCCAGCTGCCAGGAAAATCTTTTCTTGACCTTTTCAGCGGTTCAGGAACAATCGCCATAGAAGCGGCCTCTCACGGAGCAACCCGTGTAAGCCTCTGCGAAATGGACAGGGCAAAGGCAAAGACAGTCCTCCAAAATGTCGCCATGACAGAAGAGATAGGTGTCAGGATAGACTGCCACTTTATGGCTGTGGAACTTTTTCTTAAAAGACTCAAGGAACAGTTCGACTTTATTTTCTTTGACCCGCCCTTCCCTTACAAGTACAGGCTTAATCTTTTGGAAACAGTCGATGCAAGGAAGCTCCTGAACAACGGGGGAACGGTTATGGTCCACCATCCGAAGGAAGATCCGCTTCCGGAAAAAATTGGTAGTCTGGAACGTTTTGATCAGAGAGTTTACGGGCGTTCAATTGTTGATTTTTTTAAAAATATTTCAAAAGATTGTTAAAATAACTTGACAAAATAAAATTACAAGTTAAAATTAAAGTAGGTAAAGGAAATGTAATGGACGATGATTTAAAAAAAGAAATCGCTAAAAGACAAAATGGAGCCGGTTTCATCAAAGTGACCGACACTCCTGTTTCAGGTCTGACGTCCCAGCAGAAAGTTATCCTTAACAGAAAAGCCAATGCCTTGTTTAATGAAGGCAAGACTGATATGGCTGAGCGAATATACATCACAACAGGTTATTCTGACGGTTTGACCAGGTGCGGTGATGTTTGGGCGCAAAAAAAAGAATACTTAAAGGCGCTTAGGTTATACCTTTTGGCGCATAACAAGAGGAAATCAGAACCTATCATAGAAAAGATGTCAAAAATCGTTTCAGTGATGTTAAAAAGTGAGGAATAATATGAGTGATTTTGTAAAACAGAGTAAGGCAATACCTCAGGAATCCAATGGAAATGATATCTTTAACGATGATATGCTGAGCCGAGGATTGATGGAACCGAAACCAGAGGACAGTCTTAGCAATGAGATTGCGGAACTATCAAAAAAAGGCTACAACCTTCTTAAGGAAAACAATGTCACACAGGCCATAGCCGCTTTCAAACAGATTCTGGAAATCAACGACAACAACAACTATGCCCTGGTAGGTCTGGGCGACAGTGAAAGAAAGCAGAACCACTTCAAGGATGCAATCGCTTATTACTCACAATGTCTTTCATGTCATCCGGGAAACAATTATGCCCTTTTTGGTCTTGCTGACTGTTACAAGGCGCTGAACCAATATCATAAGGCTATTGAAATCTGGGAGCAGTATCTTGTCCACGATGACCGCAACATAACAGTTCTGACCCGTGTTGCCGATGCATACCGCAAAATCCGTGATTTCAAAAAGTCTAAGCAGCTTTATCTTCAGGTTCTCGACATGGAGGAAAACAATGCCTACGCCCTTATAGGACTTGGCCATCTTCATTATGACTTCAAGGAATACAAGGACGCGCTCTATTACTGGACCAAAATGCTTGAAGTCAATCCGGCAAATGTGGACATCCGTGTCCTTACTTCAATCGGCAACTGCCACAGAAAGCTCAAGACATTCGACAAGGGCATATTCTATTTTGAAAAGGCCCTGGAAAAAGACCCCCGCAATTTCTATGCACTCTTCGGTATGGCCGACTGCTACCGCGGAATGAACCAGCAGTTCCGTTCTGTTGAATATTGGAACAAGATTCTGGAGATGGATCCGCACAACAAGGTTATCCTGACACGTGCCGGCGATGCCTACAGAAATACGGGCGATTATGCCACCGCGACAGAGTACTATAACCGTGCGATGGACATTGACTTTGACATTTATGCTGCCCTTGGCCTTGCACTGATCTGCAAGGGAGAAGGCAAATACCAGGAAGCAATAGAACGTCTTTCAAAACTTATCCGCGATGACGAAAAGAACTACAGGCTTTACATTGACCTTGCAGACTGCTATATTAAGTTGAATCAAAACCAGAAGGCAGTGGAAGTCCTGAAAAATTTTCAGCGTCTTGGAATCAGAAGCCAGGCAGTCAACGATATGCTTGACAGGATACAGAACAATCTTCCACTCTACTAAAAACTGTAAGGGCAGGAATATTTTATAATGGAAGAAGTCTCTCTGTGCGGCTACATGCCGGATGAATTATGTGCCAGGTTGTCTCTGAAGGCGTCATATCAGGGCAAACAAATTTTCAACTGGATTGCCAAAGGTGTCAAGGACTTTGAATCCATGACAAACCTGAGCAAGGACTTGCGCTCAAGTTTAAGCGCAAACTACAGCATTTATTCTTCTAAAATCTCAGAAAAGCTTGTTGACCCTGATGGAACAATCAAGCTTCAGATTGAACTGTTTGACGGAAGAGCCATTGAGACTGTCCTTTTGACTGACAAGGAAGGCCGGAGAACGGCCTGCGTAAGCTGCCAGGCGGGCTGCGCCATGAAA
>CAMNHD010000164.1 GCA_946538875.1 uncultured Treponema sp. | reverse complement strand
GCGTTCTGAACCGCCTTGCGCACCAAATCTTCCGTGTAGAGCTTGTAGAATTCCTCCGCGTTGTACTCGCCGCTGTTTATATTCACGCACTCGCTTCCGACCGCGGAGCCAAAGTAGTAGTAGTCTTCCATCGAGAAGTCTGACCCGTCTTTCTTCGCCTCTTTCGCCGTCGTATAGCCTTTTATCTGCGTGCCGTTCTCGTAGCGGTAGGGGAACGGAAGCGCGGTGCCGTTCTCGTCGTAGATGCGCACCCTCACGCTCACGTATGGATAGAGGAAGCCCGTTTCCTTGCCCATGTTCTCTGCTTTCTGGAACGTGATTTTTGAAAGAACGTTCTCTACCTTCTGCAGGTTCTCTTGCAGCTCCGTCTTCTGCTCCTCAAGGTGCGTGCCGAAGTCCACGTAAATCTCCGCGTAGCCGTTCGCGCCGAATTTCTGCTTCAGGATTTTGCGCGCTGAGGCGACCCTCTTTTCCCGCTCCTTTGCATCGCCGCCGAAGTATTTGAACGCGCCGACGGGGCGGCACCATACGGAGCTGTCGCTCTTGAGCTTTGCATACGCCTTCTCGTTCAGCACGTCGTCCGCGGGGATAAGCTGCTGCACTTCGGGAAATTTCACAAGCTCCTCCATGAGGATGTCCTGAACGTGCAGCTGCTCCGCGAGCGCCTCCGTGTACAGCTCCGGGTGCATATCCTGCTGCGCTTTTTTAAGCGCGCCGGAAGCCACGCCCGCGACGACTTTTCCCAGAAGCCCGCCGCCCGCGGCGTTCCCCGCCTGCGCGCCCTCTTTTTCCGCGGCGCTGATGTAGGCCGCTTTCTTGTAGAACATCAGGTTCCCGCGCATGGAAACCTCTTCTACAGCCACGGGCTGCACGGCGGCGGCCGTAAGCGGCTCAACCTTGTTTGACGCGCAGCCGACACATACGGAGAGCGCACTGCACGATGCCAGCGCAAAAAGAATCAACTTGCTTGTTTTCATAAAACCTCCACTTTTTAGTCCTTTAGACCTAGAATAATACTTTTGTATCATTTTAACATGATAATATCATATTAGCAAGCAATTTAAAACATAATTGTATTATAGTGCTATGAACGATAATTTCTGGAACAGAGTGCTTGACTTGCTTGACAGAAAGGGAATAACCCGCAAGGAATTTGCCATGCGGGTGGGAATTTCCTACTCAAGCATACACAACGGAGCCATACAGAACAGCATTCCCAGTGCGGACATTGCCCTGCTCATTGCCTACGAGCTGGACACTACCATTGAATATCTTGTTTACGGTTCTGCATCGCAAATTAAGAATCAGGATCGGTTTTTATATGAAAAGAATAAACAACTGCTTGCGGTTTTGGAACAGCTGGAGCCGGATGTTAGGCAGTCAGTTCAGGATTTGGTTTTTACTCTAGGAAAGACAAACTCAACAAAATAAAACTGAATAAAAGGTGAAGCCTACTCTTCATCATCCCACGAATCATCAAATTCATCTTCGTAATCGGCGCCGTTTTTGTAGTCTTCTATGTCAAACTGGGAGATGCCGAAGGGAAGACCGGAGTTCTCATTCTTATGCTTTTTCTTCTGGTCGTCATCGCTGCTTCCGAAAAATAAATCAGAAAAGAAACCCATGTCTTCCCCCTTAAAAAACTAGCGGTTCATTACAAGGTCGTAAAGACATTCCTGGGCGGTCTGTTCTTTGTTGAGCACCTTGTAGAGGGCATTGCAGATTGGGAGTTTTAATTTTTTTACTTCTGCAATCTGATGCACGTACTTGCAGGCAATGGCACCTTCAGGAAGATATCCGACTTTTTTTACGTTGTTAATGATGTCATCAAGATTTTCAAAACGGGAGAGCATGTCTGTTTTGATTATGTCCTGACCGAACCTTCTGTTGCGTCCGTATTTACTTTTGCAGGTTACATCCAAATCTCCCACGCCGCTTATGGAAGTGAAAGTTTCAGGATGGGTTGCACCCATGGCAAAACCGATTGTCTGGATTTCGTTAAGTCCTGCTGCCATGAGAAGACTTTCTGTGTTGTCTCCAAAGATATCGCTTGTTTCTGCAATGGCATCAAGGGCACCATAGACGGTTGCAATAACATTCTTTACTGCGGCACAAACCTGCACGCCGATTGTGTCAAAACTTGCATAAACCATAAGGCCTGGAACGCGGAGCATGTCTCTCATGCGAACTGCATTTCTGTGGTGGTTGCTGGCAGAAATGAGACCGGTGATTTTTCCAAGAGCAACTTCTTCTGCATGACTGGGGCCTGCAATATAAACGGTAGAGTTTTTATAGCATTCTGGAAGGGCAGATTCCATTGTGTCGAGGACAAAGTGTGGGAGGGGGTCTCCTTCAAAGGGAACGAAACCTTTTGTAAGGGAACCGATTATAGATGAACCGTCTGCAACATTCGGTACATCTGCAAATTTCTGAATTGTGGAGGCAAGGTAAAGTGAAGGGCTTGCAAGAATGATAAATTCTTTTCCAGTGGCAACAGCGCGGATGTCTGTACTGGCACTGAGGGTTGGATGGAGTTTATAGCCGGGAAGATAACGCTTGTTTTCGTGTTCCCTGTTGATGCTCTCGCAAACATCTTCTTCCATTGCCCAGAGTTCAACCTTGTGACCGCCCCTTGCAAGAGCCTGACCAAGACCTGTACCCCATGCACCAGCTCCGATGATTGCAACTGTATGTTTATCCATTTGAATACCTTCTTTTTTTTTGTATATTCTTTCGGAGAGTATTATATCATATATATTGTTTTTTTTCCACTGTATAAAAAACCTACGCCCGACTGAAGCGGGTAAGGCGGAAGCCGGAACCGCGAAAGGCGGGGTGCGCAAAAAAAACGGCGGGTCGCAGTAAAAAACTAGAACCCGCCATTTAAATAAATTCCGTTCAAAAATAATTCCGGAATATTAACTTAGAACCACTTTGCAGCCTGGTCTTCCCAGTCAATCAGTTCTTCTTTCTTAAAGAAGAGATTGATTTCGCGGTTAGCATTTTCATCACTGTCACTTGCGTGAATGATGTTGTTTGTTGTGTGGATGCAGAAGTCACCGCGGATTGTTCCCGGCTGTGCATCTTCTGGTTTTGTGCTTCCGGCAAGTTTGCGAACCAGAGTAACACAGTCATCACCCTGCCATACCATTGCTACAACTGGACCACTTGTAATGTAGTCTACCAGTGGATCATAAAAAGGCTTACCCTTGTGTTCGGCATAGTGCTGTGCAGCAAGCTCAGGGCTGACGTTCATAAGCTTAAGTCCAACAAGCTTAAGACCTTTCTTCTCAAGGCGACTGATAACTTCGCCAACCAAGCGACGGTTAAGAACACCGGGCTTTAACATTGCAAAACATCTTGTACTCATTTTGCCACTCTACAATAGAATTTAATTTTATTCAAGCGTAAGATCGCCTTCTTTTATCCATCCGATTTTTCTGAAAAGAAGACCGAAAGCCCAGGTAAGAACTGCAGGAAGTACAAAGCTTACAAGGATAAGACCCAGCCACTGACTAAAACCTGGAGTGATTGCAGTAAGTCCCTGTGCAAGGGCAGCGTCACTTGGCGCATACCAGCCGGTAATCATTCCAATCTGACCTACAAGACCACAGGTTCCCATTCCGGAAGATACTGCGGCACCATTCATTTCCAGTTTGAAAAGACAGGTTGAGATTGGACCAGTGATTGCGGAAGTGAGAATTACCGGCAGCCAGATTTTTGGATTCTTTACAATGTTGGGCATCTGGAGCATGGAAGTTCCCAGTCCCTGTGAAACGAGTCCGCCCCACTTGTTTTCGGGGAAGCTCATTACTGCAAAACCAATCATGTTTGCAGAACAGCCTGCAACAGCCGCTCCGCCTGCAAGACCAACGAGACCGAAGGCAGCACAGATTGCGGCAGAACTGATGGGAAGAGTAAGAACGATTCCGACTACAACACTCACGATTACTCCCATGAGGAAGGGATGAAGCTTTGTTGCCCACATGATAAAGTTACCGATAGAACTTGCGGCAATTCCAATCCACTTTGCACAGAGCACGGAAAGAAGGGCACCGCTTAAAAGGGTAACAAGAGGTGTTACAAGAATGTCTACTTTTGTTTTCTTTGAAACAAGATTACCAAGTTCTGCGGCAACAATTGCAATTACAAGAACGGAAAGAGGACCGCCTGCACCGCCGATTACATTTGCAGAAGAACCGACTGCAGCCAGTGAAAAAAGAACAAGGGCAGGAGCGCCCAGAGCATAGCCGATTGCAATTGCCATGGCAGCACCCACAACATGGGGGTCACTTGCAAAGGAACCTGCGTCTACAAAAAACTTAAAGACAACATTGTTTCCAAGATGAAGCAGAAGCTGTCCAAGTGTTTTTACAATTGTTCCAACGAGTAAAGATGCGAACAGACCTTGTGCCATGCCGCCCAGTGCGTCAATAAGATAACGCTTAACGTACTTATTCATACGTTCCTCCAAAAATGAGATTGATAAAAATGTATTGGGGGTTGACGTATTTGGTGATGTGGTCTTTGGGTCATCGTAAGCCCATCAGGAAGTAAAGGTCAGCCTGGGAAAGTGCATGTCTCTCAGTCTTCCGCCGTTCATCGCAAACATACAATCTTGTGTGTGAATGTATCAAATAAAAAAATAAATTGCAAGAGAAATTTATTTTAAAATAACCCAGGTTGCTCCGTTTCCGCCGTTATTTCTGTCAGGATGACCGGAAGTACCCAGCCGTGAATCCTGTTCAATAAAAGAACGTACCATTGGGCCTAAAAC
>CAMNHD010000163.1 GCA_946538875.1 uncultured Treponema sp. | reverse complement strand
CCCAACCTGCATGGGGGTGGAAGGGCCCGCGCGAGCGGGTTGCCGCAAGGCAATGGAGGGCTGTGCCCGGAACCCTGGAACACCCGGATTAGCGCGCGGCGGGGCTAAATTGTGGCTGAGGGATGGTTTGTACAAAAAGAAATGCGCACAGACTTGACAAATTAAAAAAAACATATTTTTTTTGATAAAAGGGCTGGCCGAAAGACCCAGGTCCATCTAACGGCGAGGAAGTTCCTCGCCTTTTTTTGTGGAGTATTTCCTGAAAGAATTAAGTGTTTTCATAGATGAATCAGGTGATTTTGGCGATTACAGTTTTCATTCACCTTATTACATCATAACAATGGTATTTCATAACCAAAATGATGACATAAACGAAAAGATTTCTCATCTTGATACAGAACTATCATATCTTGGGCTCAACAATCTTTGCATTCATACCGGTCCTATTATCCGTAAAGAAGAAATATATAAGAATTTGGACATTATCGAACGAAGACAGATTTTCAACAAAATGATGGCTTTTATTCGTTCTGTTAATATCAAATATAAATGTTTTTATATCGAAAAAAAGCATATCAAGGATACCGTTGAAGCAACAGGAAAACTTTCCAAGCAAATATCGCAATTTATTTCAGGCGGCTGACTTTACCTGTACCATGAAGCTTGTTAGTCTGAAACTCGAAAACAATCTTTTTTCAAAATCAGAGATAAATTTCTTTGGTAATATCCGTGATTTAAAACAAAACTATTTAAAAGCTCTAAAAAAGAAAGAATGGAAATGATACACTGAAAAAGCAAAAATTAAATTTGTAACAACAACTCTTTGCATATCCCCACCCCCGTAGAGGGGGTAGGCGGAAATGAATGAAGGCCGGAGGCCGTAATGAATTGAAGCCGGGGGGAGACATCCCCCTCCGGACAAAGTTTCTGATTGTATTTTTTACTGCATGTTTCCCGGGAAGCGTGGAATGCCGTCGAAACCGCGCTTGAGGTCTTCATCGGTCGGGATGTAGTCGCTCATTGTGCCGTCGTTGTAGGCTTGGTAGGCGTACATGTCAAAGTAGCCGGTACCGGTAAGACCAAAGAGAATTGTCTTGGCCTCGCCTGTTTCCTTGCACTTGAGGGCTTCGTCGATTGCGACCTTGATGGCATGGCTTGATTCCGGTGCAGGAAGGATACCTTCAACGCGTGCAAAGTCCTGTGCGGCTTTGAACACAGAAGTCTGTTCTACCGAGCGGGCTTCTATGAGCTTGTCGTTGTAAAGCTGTGAAAGAATTGAACTCATGCCGTGATAGCGCAGACCGCCTGCATGGTTTGCTGACGGAATGAACTCTGAACCGAGTGTGTACATCTTGGCAAGCGGGCACACATGGCCTGTGTCGCAGAAGTCGTAAACGTACTTACCGCGTGTGAGGCTTGGGCATGATGCTGGTTCCACAGCGATGAACTGGTAGTCGGCTTCTCCGCGGAGTTTGCGTCCCATGAACGGTGAGATGAGTCCGCCAAGGTTTGAACCGCCGCCTGCGCAACCGATTATTACGTCAGGTTTGATTCCGTACTTGTCCATTGCAGTCATTGTTTCCAGACCGATTACTGTCTGGTGAAGGAGAACCTGTGAAAGAACGCTGCCCAGAACGTAGCGGTAACCCGGCTGTGTGGTTGCGGCTTCTACGGCTTCCGAAATTGCACAGCCAAGGCTTCCTGTTGTGCCGGGGAATTCAGCAAGGATTTTGCGGCCGACATTTGTGGTGTTGGATGGTGACGGTGTGATTTTTGCTCCATATGTGCGGATTACTTCGCGGCGGAACGGCTTCTGCTCGTAGGAACACTTTACCATGTAAACCTGACAGTCAAGGTCAAAGTAGGAACATGCCATGGAAAGTGCTGTACCCCACTGGCCTGCACCGGTTTCAGTGGTGACGCCTTTGAGTCCCTGCTCCTTTGCGTAGTAGGCCTGTGCGATTGCGGAGTTCAGTTTGTGGCTTCCGCTGGTGTTGTTGCCTTCGAACTTGTAGTAAATTTTTGCTGGTGTTCCAAGCTTCTTTTCAAGACAGTAGGCGCGTACGAGCGGGGACGGACGGTACATCTTGTAGAATTCGCGGATTGGTGCTGGAATTGGTATCAGCTGGTCTGTTTCATTCAACTCCTGCTTGATGAGTTCGTCGCAGAAAACTGGCTGAAGGTCCGCAAATGTCATTGGCTGATGTGTGGCCGGATTCAAAAGCGGTGCGGGTTTGTTCTTCATGTCAGCGCGGACGTTGTACCAGTTTGTTGGAAGTTCGTTTTCGTTAAGATAAATCTTGTAAGGAATTTCATTAGTGCTCATTGATTGACCTCAAAAAATGCTTTTATTTATAGAAACATTATAAACCATCATGTTAAATTTATCAAGTAATATCTTTGGGATTGAGGGGATTTGCAGCGTGAGCGGCAACGGTTCTCGTAAGCAGTGCCGGTTGGCGTGAGCAGTGCCGGTTGGCGTAAGCAGCAACGTTTCTCGTAATCACCACTGTTTTGCCCAACCAAACCATTCGCTTGACACAGGTTCAAAATGATATTATTTTTTCATATATAATAAGACAATGACTAAAACGGTTGAGAAATACAACAAAGAGAGTCAAAAATAGGAGAAAATATGCTGACACTGGATAAAGTGTTCGATGCGCAGCGGGTTCTAAAGAATATTGTCCGTGAAACAAAATGCGTAAGGGCAACAGGAATTGCTCCGTCAATTGATCTTTGGCTCAAGCCCGAAAATCTTCAGAATACTGGTTCGTTCAAGTTGAGAGGTTCAGGTTACAAGATGGCAAATCTCACCGCAGAAGAAAAGGCGCGGGGTGTAGTAGCCTGTTCAGCCGGTAACCATGCACAGGGAGTAGCGCTTGCCGCCTCCAAACAAGGAATAAAATCTGTTATCTGTCTGCCGGACAGCGCACCGATTTCCAAAATAGAAGCAACAAAATCGTACGGTGCAGAAGTATGCCTGGTGGAAGGCGTATATGATGACGCATACAACAAGGCTCTTGAGCTCCGCGATTCAATGGGATATACCTTTGTCCATCCGTTTGATGACGAAGATGTAATTGCAGGCCAGGGAACAATTGCTCTGGAAGTGTTCAAGGACCTGGATGACATCGATGCGATTATAGTGCCTGTTGGCGGTGGCGGCCTTATTTCCGGCATTGCAAGCGTGGTAAAACAGATCAGGCCGCAGGTAAAAGTATACGGAGTCCAGGCTTCTGGTGCTCCGTCAATGGTCAAATCAATAGAAGACGGCGCAATTGAAAAACTGGCATCAGTTTCAACCGTGGCAGACGGAATTGCCGTTAAGCAGCCGGGCGAAAACACATTCAAATATGTAAAGGAATATGTGGACGACATGGCAGTAGTGTCGGAGGACGAAATCTGTTCAGCAATCCTTACACTCATTGAAAAGCAGAAGATGGTTGCGGAAGGAGCCGGTGCTGTTTCTGTAGCCGCCGCAATGTTCAACAAATTTCCGCTGGAAGGAAAGAAGGTTGTAAGTGTTGTATCCGGTGGAAACATTGACGTCACAATTCTTTCCAGAATCATAAAGCGTGGTCTGATGAAGTCAGGCAGAGTTTCCAATCTTTTGATAGAGCTGATTGACAAACCGGGGCAGCTTGAACGCGTGTCGCACATCATTGCTCAGCAGGGCGGAAACGTAACAAGTGTCCATCATGAGCGGGCCAGCGATACAGAGAGCATCAATGGCTGCTATCTGCGTGTCTCTATGGAAACAAGGGATTACAATCACGTGACTTCAATCAAAGAAGCACTTAAGGCTGAAGGTCTCAGAGTAGTTGAGTCAGCACGCTGAATGCATATTCAGATTTTCAGCAAACAAATAATCAGGAGAAAAATATGAAGACAGTTTCTACAGAAAAAGCGCCGGCCGCCATCGGCCCTTACTCACAGGCAAAAATAGTCAACGGACTGCTGTTTGCCTCCGGTCAGATTCCGATTAATCCCGCGAGCGGTGCAATCGAAGCAAAGACAATCGAAGAGCAGACAAGACAGGCCTGCCTTAATGTAAAGGCTCTGCTTGAGGCAGCAGGAACAGACTTGACCAAAGTTGTAAAGACAACCTGCTTCCTTGCACAGATGAGTGATTTTGCCGCATTCAATGCAGTCTACGGCGAGTACTTCACTGAAAAACCTGCACGCAGCTGTGTAGCAGTAAAGGACATCCCCAAGGGTGCCCTGTGTGAAATAGAAGTTATTGCTGAGATATAAAAATATATTCCCGGGGCCATTTTTTGCTGCGCAAAAAACCGGACTTTCCGGGGTTACGCTTCCGCTCCAAACCGTCCGCAGGCGGACGGTTCGCCTCCGGCGCCCCTCCAATTCCTTGTCCAGTTTCCTAAAGAGAAAATGCTACGATAAGTAGCGGATTTATGCTAAAATGACAACCATAGTTGCAAAGGAGCAGCTCTTTATCGAACTGTATCTGCCGAACAAATATCTTTCTTCAATAGAGGTGGAGATTAACAGCAGCACAATTGTTATAAATGATGTTGAATGTTCCCACATGGAATAAAGAGTGAGCTTTTAATAGAAAGGACAAGGTAGGATACAGGATTATAAGGCTTACCCCGAAAGACTTAGGACGCCCGGGGGTAAGCCTGAATGCTCAGTAATTTGCCACTACTTTTTTAGCAGATTGTTTTGATGCATCTATTTTAAAGAGCCCGTGCCTATTGCAGTAAGCATAAATGTAGCGGACTCCCGAAATCTTAAAGTGTGCCTGGGCATTTCCTTCGGGGTATAGCTTTACCAGTTGAAC
>CAMNHD010000162.1 GCA_946538875.1 uncultured Treponema sp. | reverse complement strand
TGAGTGTCCGGGTTACGTCTACATCTTTGAGTTCAAGCGCGACGGCAGCGCAGAGGATGCCCTCCGGCAGATAGAGCAGCAGGGCTACGCAAAGCCCTACGCCGCCGACACCCGCAAGCTCTTCAAGATAGGCGTGAACTTCTCCACCGAGCAGCGGAACATCAGCGACTGGCTGCTGGAAGAGTGAGGCTGTTTTCGGGGAAAACGCTCAACTTCTTTCTATATTAGTGCTTCTCTTTTTTAATAAAAAATCAGACAGCTGCAATAGTCACCGGCCAAAGATTTTTCCATCCGGTTAAGTTTTGCACATAGCTTTTTTTCGAGGTTCCCTCTTTAATAATAATACGGAGCCGCTTGCCTTTTTTACATTTGTCTTTTTCCTCCAACCGAGTATACCTTGCTTTGCATTCCCCGCTTTCCAAGGTTCCGGCTGCCGCCTCCATTGCCGTCTGCCCAAGGCAGCCGTCAACCCTCCCTTGCGGTCGGGCCTTTCCAATCGGGGCTAGGTGAATTTAAACTAAGTAAACAGGAATTTTTTTTCGGCGCCTTCGGCGCCATTACTATAGTAATGGGTTAGTTTAAACCTTGACAGGTTTAAACTAAAGAGTCCTTGGTTTCCCTTAACAGTTACTACAAATCTATGAGTGAGGTGCAAGATGAAAAATTTTGATATTTGCAATAAGGATGGTAAATTTGCGCATTCTGTCTACACAGTTGATGAGAAACGTTTGAAAATAAAGTCTATCAAACTGTCTGTCGAAAAAAAAGCCTGTATAAATGATGATAGCATCGAATGCCTTTTGTTTTATGGAAATGTTTCAACCTTAGAAGAATCTGCGTTTGAAAACTGCAGTGAGCTACAGATTGTTGAATGGACGGAAAGTGGGAATTTATTAGGTAAACCTGATGCAAATGCGATAAAGGGTGCAATCACTGTAACAGGCAATGTGGGTGTAACAGAAATAACAGGTGAAACTGATAAAGATAATGTAAGTGGCAATGTGACTGTAAGTGGCAGTTTAGAAATTAATGAACCTAAATCTGCACAGTCAAACGCTGAAAAGATTCCAGAATTGTCAGAAAATCTAATTATCCAATACCGGGCATTTAAAGACTGCTCAAAGCTGCATACCCTTGTTTTCCCGAAAAATGACAAATATAAAATCACCATCGAACGGGAAGCCTTTGCTGGCTGCAAATCCCTGCGTACAGTTATTCTCCATGGCAACGGAACCTTCGATATAGATGACAATGCTTTTGCCAGCTGCGATACCGACAGGCTTGTGTTTGTTGTAACAGAGGGTAGCGGTGCAGAGCGTTTTGCCAGGGAGCATGGCTACAGGTGGGGTGTATGGCTCAAACATCTAATGCAGATGACCGCTACGAAAATGCAGTGCGCATAAATGGGTTCGGCTTTAAATCTCAGGAAGAAAAGACTTTTGAAGATTTGCTAAAAAGAAATCCTGATGCTTCACTCGATATAAATCTTAAGCATGAAAAAGAAAAAATCAAAAAATCTGCTGACGGCTTTTCTGTAGCTCCTAAAGTTGTCACGTCGCTGCAGGAATATATCGATGTAATTGACACGCTAAAGCAGAGCAGGCTAAATCCTGTCTATTATCACGGTCATACAAATGCCAACGATTATCCTCTTCCCAGTGTGCTTAGGACGGATCCAGGAAGGGAAAAGTCTCTCTTTGACGAGTTTAGGAAAAAATTTCCTGATGAACTCAACAAGTGCACGAACAATATGGAGCGTCTCTTGTTCATGCAGCATTACGGTTTGGCAACCCGTTGCTATGATTTGAGCGAGAACCCTTTTATCGGACTGTATCTTGCCTGTGCCCCCATGGTCAAATTTCGTAAAGAGGAAGGAGCTAATCAGTATAAGTGGGGAAGCATTTTTCTTTTTAATGTGACGGAAGAGCAGAAGGACGATATAAAATATTGGGACAGCTCAACTGTCAGTGTCATAGCAACGACCGCGACATTGGAAAAGAAATTCTCTCTTAAGCACCTGCAGACAATGTACCGCAGTGACGGTCATCTTGCATTCAACGATAATTTCATTTATTTCCGTGATATACTGCGCAGGTCAGTTCTTGTGCGTACAAAGCAAGATAATCCTCGTATCCGCAACCAGCGGGGACTGTTCATTATGTTCAATGCAAACAAGATATCTGAAATTTACGATAAGGGTGATCCAGACATAAGACATAGAATTTCCCCAAAGGAATTCATGGACTATGTTCTGAGTGAAAAGTGTAACCCAGAATTGAACATAGAGTCACTTAGACAAGGGGAGTGCAAGGATTATCCTTATGAATTCAAGAATACCACTGAATGGGATTTCCGCTTTGAAAAAATCATACCATATTCGCTTGAAAATGAAAATCCTCTTATGCAAAATGATCCCTTTGACATAAAGAAGTTCTATTACCGTGATGAGGATAAGAATCAGATTGTGGTGCTTGTGCCTCCCACTGCCAAAAAGAAAATCCTCCGGCAGCTGGAAAATTTTGGCATTACAGAAGACTTTGTTTACCCGGAGCCTGATAGTGTTGCCTATCAGCTTAACAACTTAATCAAATAGGAGAATATGTTATGAAGAACTTATTCAGAATTTTTTCGCTCTTTTTAATTTTGGCAACTGTGCTTGCCTCCTGCAAGACAGAGGTAAAGGAACCAGAAACTTATTTTGTTACTTTTAATGCTAACGGTGGTAAAAGGACAAATTCCCAGGCAAGTACCCAAAGATTTACGGAGGGAGTTACAGATAATCTAATCTCCGTCGAAGACTTGGGATTTGTCCGTGAAGGCTATGTTTTCCTTGGTTGGGCAAAGAAAATGCTTGCAAGTGAGCCAGAATTTTCAGATGGGGCCAGCTTTACTGCGACAGCGGATGTAACGCTTTATGCCGTTTGGAAAAGTATAATTTTTAATATCTATTATGATGACTCTCCGAACGGTGGTACAGTTTCAATACATGTTGACAATTCGGATGAGCAAAAAACAGCACATTTCGGTGATTGGGTAAAACCAGAAGTGTCTCCCGCCCAGGGTTACAAATTGTCATCATACACGGTGACAGAACTTGATTCTGGTGAAATCGTAGAGCTAGCTTTAGGTCAATTTGGCTTTTATATGCCAGCTTCTGACGTGGTTATAAGCGTAGTCTTTGAGCCAATAGCTTATGAAGTTACTGTTGATGACAGCATCGAAAATGGAAGCCTGGCAGCAAGCCCAACAGGGGCGAACATAGGTGACGAGATAAGACTGACTGCAAGTCCTGCAGAGGGGTACAGCTTTTCTTCATATACTGTGACAACTGTAGACGGAGAAAATATAGATGTGGTAGATGATAAGTTTGTCATGCCAGCCTCGGATGTTAATGCGAGTGCAACATTTGTTCCAATCGATTATTCCATAACAGTTGCTGACGGTATTGAAAATGGGAGTGTAACTGTAAGTACAACAACGGCAAAAATAGGGGACGAAATTACAGTGACCGCAGTGCCTTCTGCTGGCTATATATTTGTGTCCTGTACGGTAACGGCATCAGGCGAAACTCTTCCACTTGTTGGCGATAAGTTCACCATGCCGGCTTCAGATGTGACTGTAGAAGCTGTCTTTGCGGCAATTGATTATACAATTACCCTTGTTTCAAGCAGCTGTGGAACAGTGAGTGCAAATAAAACTTCAGCCCATGTAGGGGAACAGGTGATGCTTTCTTCAACGCCCCAGTCTGGCCTGCTTTTCAAATCATATCTTGTGGCGGTAGAATCTACAGGGGAGCTTGTCGAGGTAGCAAATGGTAATTTTACCATGCCTGCTGCAAACGTGACTGTAAGTGCCATTTTTGAATATGAATTTCATGAATCACCTGAAGTTCTTCCTTCCGGCACAGATGGTACCTATGGCACAAGCGGGATCTATGTCCTCTTCGGTGACTGGCCCCAGACTATAAAAGAAGAAAGTATTACCGTGGATGAAGATACCTTCATCGTCATGAGTGCCCACACCTACTACAAGGGCAGCGACGGCTACTGGTATGCCAAGTGCAAGGAAAATGCCTATCAGGACGAGGACGATTACAATAAATATTCTGACGGCACAACCGTAAAGCAGTTAAGCGCCAATAGCTACAAGTACTTCAAGGTGGAGCCGATAAAGTGGCGTGTCCTCACCGACAGCTACAACGGCAGGAAGCTGCTGCAGGCTGAGACCATACTCACGGCAGGCAAATTCTATGACTATGAATATATTAACCGCATCAAAGACCACAGCTTTGTCTATTCCAACAACTACAAGGAGAGCCGCATCCGTGCTTACCTTAACGGCCTGTCCTATACGGTAAAGGAATCCTCTTCCTCAAGCCAGACGACAAACTCCGATTACCTGAACAAGGGCTTTTTGCAGACGGCCTTCACGTCCTCTGCCCAGGCTTTGGTAGCCACCACCACGGTGGACAACTCGGCTGCCAGCACCAACACAGCGTCCAACTCAAGCCAGTGGAACAACGGGGAGAATCAATACGCTTGTGAGGATACTAGCGACAAAATCTTCCTCCTGAGCGAAAAGGAAGTTACCACCAGCAGCTACGGCTTTGCTGAGTACTATGTGTACAAGGGTGACTCAAACGGAACTACGGACTCTTCCAGAATCCGCATGACCACTGATTATGCCAAGGCCAATTGTGCGTATCAGAATACAGATGAAGGCATGGGCGGTTGGTGGTGGCTTCGCTCGCCTCGCTATAGCTATAATACCAGCGCGCGCGTCGTCCTTTTCAATGGCGAGGCCAATACCTGCA
>CAMNHD010000161.1 GCA_946538875.1 uncultured Treponema sp. | reverse complement strand
ATCCTCAATTCCTATGCTGAGTCTGATGGTGTCGTCAAATACGCCTGCCGCATTCATTGCTTCTTTGGTGGAGTGAATGTAGAGGGTGGAGGCAGGATACAGTGCCAGCGTTCTTACATCGCCGATATTGCTTGCTATCAGAGCGTACTTCAGCGAGTCGATAATCTTGAGAGCTTTTTCCTTGCTGCCCGCCCTCAGCGTGACTATTCCTCCGCCATAAGCGTTCAATTGTGAAAGTGCAAGTTCCCTGTAAGGCGAGTTTTCCAAAAGCGGATAATTCACAGAAATGCCTTGAATCTTTTCCAGACCGCGGGCAATGTATTCTGCGTTTTTACAGATGCGTTCCATGCGGAGCCCAAGAGTTTCCAGTCCGATTATGTTCATGTATGCGTTGAACGGTGAAAGGCATCCGCCGAAGCTTGCCGCCAGGGAAGTGCGCAGTCTCACAGAAAATGCTCCTGGTCCGAACTTTGTATATTCTGCAAGTGCCGGAAACTTTTCCTTGTTCCACTTGAATTTTCCACCGTCAACAATTACGCCGCTGATTGAATCGCTTGAGCCGTTTATGTATTTTGATGAGGAATGAATCACAATATCTGCGCCAAGTGTCAGCGGTGTGCACAAAAACGGTGTGGCCATGGTGCTGTCCACTATAAGGGGAATCTGGTTTGCATGGGCAATCTGTGCCGCTCCCTTTATGTCAAGAATTTCCAGACTGGGATTGCCGAGCGTTTCTGCAAAAATCAGCTTTGTGGCCGGGGTAACAGCTTTTTCAATTTCTTGGAGTGAAGGGTGGGAGACAAAGTGAACCTTGATGCCAAGCGCCTTGAGGTTTTCCAAAAGGTCAAGGCTTCCTCCGTACAAAGTGCTTGTGCTCACAATTTCGTCACCGGCACTGAGTATAGTAAGCAGAGTCTGGGAAATTGCAGACATACCGCTGGAAGTTGCAAGTGCGGAAATTCCGTGTTCAAGTTCTGCAATGCGCTGTTCAAAGGCGGCCACTGTTGGATTTCCGATTCTTGTATATGCGAATCCGTTTGCGCGGTGGGCAAAAACCTTTTCAAGTTCTTCCATATTGCTGTAGGTAAATGCGCTTACCTGACTGATTGACGGAAGCGTGGCCCCGTTTTCGTAGTGCTGCACTGCCTTTCCATGTAAGAGCTGTGTATTGAATTTCATGCATTACCCCCTTTTGTCACTGCATATTTGTATAACAGATTCGGCTGTTCAAGCTTAGCCAGTGAAACATTCATTGTGTTCTGAATTAGATTATTCTGTTCAAGAAGGAAATCTGGAGTCCCACAGGCGGCAAGCCTTCCTTCCTTGATTAGAACTATTGAGTTGCTTACGGAAAAACTCTGCGGGAGGTCGTGGGAAGTCATAATGATTCCCCTACCATTTTCGGCAAGGTACTTCAGCACCTGCACAAGTTTCTGCTGGTGGTGAATGTCCATGTATGAACAGGGCTCGTCCAGCAAAAGATATGCTGTGTCCTGGGCAACTGTCATGGCAAGGTAGGCCCTTTGTTTTTCACCGCCGGAAAGCTCATTAAGATTTGCATCTCTTTTGTGATAGATATCAGTTACCATGAGGGCTTCTTTTACAAGCTCCCTGTCCTTTTGCCTGAGCACTTTTCCGACAGACAGTGACGCAAAGCGTCCATGCTCCACCAGGGTCTGAACACACATGTTTGGACTTGGAAGATTCTGCGGAAGAAAGGCTACTCTCCTTGCAATTTCCTTGCGGCTCAAAGCTGAGAGTTCTTTTCCATCAATAAGGATTTCTCCAGTGTGAGGAATAATGCCTGTTAGAGTTTTCAGCAGCGTGGATTTTCCTGAACCGTTCAGGCCGAGCACAGTTGTTATCCGCCCCTTTTCAAAAGAAAGGGAATCTATGTCAAGAAAAGCCTCTCTGCTGTAGCCGGATGTAATTTTTTTTGCTTCTATCACGGATCAAGCCTCCTCCTGCGCCTTATGAGCATAATGATAAAGAAAGGAGAGCCCAGGCAGGAAAGGAACAGTCCGGCAGGAACTTCATACGGAAAGAAAACTGTCCTTGCAAGAAGGTCGCAGAGCATAAGAAAAAGTCCGCCCCAAACCGCGCACAAAAAGATGTTTGTCCTAGTCCTGCCGTTTGAGACAAGACGTATCAGATTTGGTATAATCAGTCCCACAAAGCCTAACAGCCCGCAGAGACTTACAGCGCTGCCCGCAAGAAATGCCGCTGTTATTACAGTAAGGATTCTGTGGACACGCACATTCAGTCCAAGCGAAAAGGCGTTTTCATCACCAAGAGGAAAAAGATCAATTCCCGGAGCCAGGAGTACCGCCACGCATAAAGCCATAAGAATCACCGGAAACACAATCCTCACCATATACATGGTTGTTCCAGAAAAACCTCCTAGTGCAAAGGCAACCTTTTCCGCAACAATTTCCGGATGAAGTGTGATAATCACGTCAATCAGCGCTCCGGTACAAGAAGAAACTGCAACTCCGGCAAGAATCAGCGATGTCCGCGAGATGTCAGTCTTTGCGGAAATCAGGTAGACCGCCGTAACTGCAATTAGAGCTCCTCCCAGCGCAAACAGAGTCCTGAAAATACTGGAGTATGGAACCAGCAGAGCCGCAATCAGTGTGAACAAACCAGCCCCGGAGTTCACTCCAATTATTCCTGGAGAAGCAAGTGAATTGTTCAGCGCCGACTGCAGCAGCAGACCCGCAGTGGAAAGTGCACTTCCGCAAAGCAGGGCCGCAAGAGTCCGTGGAAGCCGTATGTCCCTGATAATAACAATAAGCCCCGACGAACCTGCGAAAACAGAAATGGCAGTCAGAACCGGGAGAAGAACAATACCTGCAATCAGAAAAATCCCTGCGCTACTTTTGCCCATCCGTTTTTCCCCTTAGAATGTCAAGAACAAAAAGATAAGCATCTGCCCAGGCCGCATTAGGCTTGTAGTTGAACAGATTTTTTGGCAGGACAAAAACCTTGGAGTTTTTTACCGCAGACAGATACTTCCATGCTGGTTTTTCCTGGAATGACTTTTTAAAACTTTCCGCCGCTTTTTTTTCATCACCCTGGGCAACAACAAAAATGTAGTCTGGGTCATAGCGCACAAGGGCTTCAAGATTCAGCTCGTCCAGAAGAGACTTGTCAGGGGTTATGGATTCCAAACCGTAAGCCTGAAAAATCTCATTTGCAAAGTGGTCGCTTAAAACTTTTGTCTTTGTGGCAGAAGCTCTGACTAAAAGATATGTCGGAGCTTTTACGGTATTCCCCTTGTTTCCGTTTTCCTTTTTCCAGTTGGAAAACTCATTTACAAGGGCCGTACATTTTTCCTCCACCTCAAGAACATTTTTCCTAAACAAATCGCTTCGGCCGGTAAGCTCTGTAAAATCCTTCATTACAGATTTGTAGTCTGCAAAATCCTTTACATCCACAACATAGGTTTCTATCTTCAGCTCCTTTAGTGAAGTGCGGATCTTTTTGTGCGCAGGAATGTCATTTGTAAGAATCACAAAATCAGGATTAAGCGAAAGAATTGCCTCAAGGTTTGGAGAGGTAAGAGTTCCGATAACTTTTACACCGGCGCCTGCAAAATCAAGTTCAAGGCTGTCCTGTGTGGTGCCCGATACAGTGCCGCCTGCCAAAAGCCACATCTCCGCAACTGACTTGCTGAGTGCCACAACGGACTTTGGGCCGTTCTGTGCGGCGGGTGCAGTGGACTTGCCCCAAAGTGCGGATCCGATAATAAAAGCCAAGACAAAAACAACAGATATTTTTTTCATAAAAATCTCCAAAATTATTTTGTTATAAAGCCACCGCGTTTCCCGAAAGTTCCATAAAATAGTGGAGCAGTTTGGGATAAGATACCAGTGTTTTTAAATGCCCGTTTACATTGAAGCCTGCATTCCGCAGGACAGAGTTCATACTTTCCGCGCCCTCTCCAAAGATTTCATTTTTTACGTGATTCCCCGGCATAAGCATCAGCGGATAAAGGTGAACAGTCTGTTTCTCCAACTGCGGCAGAACGGATTGAATGTCAGGGGAACCGCAGAGCATCGCGGTATAAACCTTATGACTGGAAAAAGCGGCAAAGCATTCGGCAAAGCGGTCATAATGTTCAGGGCAGTGTTTTTCCGAACCATGGCAGGCAAAGAGATATTGTCCTGATTCAAAAAAATCCTCTTCTTTGGAAAGAATCCCGGCAACAGTCTGAACAGAACTTTCACCGCAGAAAAGAACTTTTGAAACATCCACAGAAGAAAAAATCCCCGCGTTCTGTTTAAGTCCTGCAAGCAGTTTTTTATATTCGTGACCCTCAGTCAGAAAAAAAGGAAGAACCAGGAGCCGCACTTTACCAAGAAGGGCAATCTGCCGGAGTGCGTCCTCCACGGTTTTTACAGGCGAGCCGGAAGCCTTCAGCGAAAGAGCAATTTTACCGCTTGTGATGCAGAAAAAAATCTGGGCCTTTGGAAAAAAAGACGACGCTTCGATGCGCAGAGCCGCTTCAAAAAAAAACTGTGCCTGCCGGTTGAGAGTTCCGTTGCTTGCGATTAAAACTGCATCGTACCTTTTTTCCATGATTGTTCCTAATTACTACTAAATTACTAGGTAATACTATTTATAGCATTCTGTAGCCTTTAGGTCAATATCTACGGTATCTGATTTTTGTAGTCTGGAGCCCCCTGCACCGCTTCCCCGTGTTGCGTGGTTCTTGCTGCGCAACCGCCTTCGGCGGCCACTCCACCCGGGGCTAGGCTGCTTTGATATGCACCCAAAAAAGGTGACAGTTTTAAAAGTCACTGGTGTCGAATTG